>NZ_LEKI01000163.1:0-12686 GCF_001029525.1 Nocardiopsis sp. RV163
GGGTGTGGCGACGCGGGGGCGAACTGTGGTTGGGAGCGCTCCCAAAACAGGAGCGCTGAGGGCGGGACGGAATGGGTCGGGGACGCGGACACTGACGCTCCCCCGTACGCAACCCGGATCGCATGTGATCCAAGTCATTCGGGAGCGCTCCCATGAGAATAACCACCACGGCTTCACATGTAAACACCCCGTAAAGAACAGCGTTCGACGGAGCAGCGCGACCTCGGGAAACCCCCGACCGCGCGGCGCACACCCGCCCTTCACCCGGCGGCGCCCCTCCGGGAATAGCCGGAGCGGACGCGCCGTTCCTCTGGTAGTTTCATCGCTAAATTACTTCTCAAGAAGCTTTTTTCTAGGGGGAAAGATGGCGACCCGCACATTGGTGACCGTCTCCGCGGGGATGAGCACGCCGTCCTCGACCCGCCTGCTCGCCGACCGGCTGACCGCCGCCGCCGAGGCGTCTCTGCGCGAGCGCGGCGACGAGGTCCGCACACGCACCGTGGAGCTGCGCGAGGTGGCGCACGACATCGTGAACGCGATGACCACCCGGGTGCCCACCGGCGATCTGCGCGGTGTGCTGGAGGACGTCGCCGGGGCGGACGGGATCATCGCGGTGACCCCGGTGTTCAACGCCTCCTACAGCGGCCTGTTCAAGTCCTTCTTCGACGTGGTCGACCCCGAGGACCTGGACGGCATGCCGGTGCTGATCGGCGCGACCGGCGGCAGCCCGCGCCACTCGCTGGTGCTGGAGCACGCGCTGCGGCCGATGTTCGCCCACACCCGCTCGGTGGTGGCGCCCACCGGCGTGTACGCGGCATCGGAGGACTGGGGCTCGGGCGAGGGCGGCGGCCGCGAGCTGACCCGGCGCGTCGAGCGCGCCGGACGCCAGTTCGCGGCGCTGGCCGCGGACCGCTCCCCCGCCGCCGCGGACCCCTACGAGGAGCCGGTCCCCTTCGCCGACCTGATGTCGGGCCTGGGCGCCTGACCGGCCCGCCGTCCGGCCGGACGTGCGGGGGCTCCGAGCGGTCCGGCCCGGACCCGTCGCGGCCCCCGCCACCACCGGGGAGCGCTGAGTCCGGGCCCGGCCGCCCGTCCGTGCCCCACACGCGGACGGACGACGGGTGGGCCTGAGCGGGACCGGGGTCAGTTCCCGTACTCGGCGCGGATGCGGTCGGCGAAGCGGGCGAAGTCGGCCCCGTGCAGGAAGGCCGAGCGCATGGTGCCGTGGTCGGCCCTCCCCCGGCCCGCGATGTCGAAGGCGGTGCCGTGGTCCACCGATGTGCGCAGGATCGGCAGGCCCACCGTCACCGAGATCGTCCCGTCGAAGTCGAAGGTCTTGGCCGCGATGTGGCCCTGGTCGTGGTACTGCGAGAGCACTCCGTCGTAGTGACCGGTCAGCAGCCGGTGGAAGACCGAGTCCGCCGGGACCGGCCCGACCACGTTCGCACCCGAGGCGCGCGTGCGCTCCACCGCCGGGGCCAGGTGGCGGATCTCCTCGTCTCCGAAGGCGCCGTTCTCGCCGCCGTGCGGGTTGATCGCCGCCACCGCCAGGGTGGGTTCGTCGTGGCCGAACACGCGCAGCGCGGTGAGCGCCTCGGTGATCGCCCCCACCTGCTGCTCCTCGTTGATCATGTCCAGCGCGCCGCGCAGCGAGACGTGCCTGGTGGCGAAGAAGACCTTCTTGCCGCGCACCACGAACATGGTGTTCTGGCGGGTGACTCCGGTCAGCTCGCCGAGCATCTCGGTGTGGCCGAGGTGGCGGCTGCCCGAGGCCCAGACGGCCTCCTTGTTGATGGGCCCGGTGACGATCCCGTCCACACGCCGCTCCATCGCCGCCCGCGTGGCCACCTCGATCGCGCGGACCGCGGCGGCCCCGGCGCGCGCGTCGACCACGCCCCACTCCAGTGCGGTGCCGCCGAGCGCGTCGATGTCGAGGCAGTCGACCACCCCCTCCTGCTCCGGCGGAAGGTCCCAGGAGGACAGGGCGCGCACCCGCACGTCCAGGTCCAGGACGGCGGCCGCGCGGCGCAGCACGGCGGGGTCGGCGACGACCACCCCGCGCGCGGGGGCGGTGGCGCCCACCTCGGCCAGGGCGCGCACGGTGATCTCGGGGCCGATGCCGACGGGGTCTCCGACGGTGACGGCCAGGGTCGGGCGTTCAGTCATCTTCTTGTCCTCCTCCGCTCGGGATCCGCGCGGACACCCCGCGCAGCCTGTCGTCGACCGTGTCGCGCAGCCGCGCCAGGCAGCGCGCGATGGTGTCCTGGTCCCCGACCAGCCCTCCCTTGGTGATGATCGGGGTGCCCTCCAGCGGCCCGCCGTCCAGGCGGCCGTGCACGGCCAGCGGGACGAGTTCGCCGCCCACGTCCAGGGCCCGCACGTCCAGGGCGGCGAGCAGGGCGGAGGTGACGTCGCCGCCGCTGGAGAACAGCGCGCTGGGCCGGACCCGGGCGACGGCCGCGGCGACCAGCGCGGCCAGCATGCCCGGCATGGCGCGGCGCGCCTCGGCCGGCAGGCGCACGACGTCCTCGGCCGAGGCGCGGGTGCGCACGACCACCGCCGCTGGGAAGGAGGACCTGGCCAGGGCTCCGACCAGGAGCCGCGCGACCTCGTCGCGGTGCCCGGGGCCGGACGTGAAGCGCCGGGCGTCGACGTCGACGAACTCCACCGAAGGGTCCTCGGCGACGGTGTCGAGCTGGCGCCGGGTCAGCTCGGTCGCGCTGCCCACCACGGCCAGGACCGGCCCGGGGTCGGGCGCGGTGCCGCGCAGCCCCAGTTCGCGGGCGAGCAGCGCCCCGAACGGGCCGGGGTCGGCGGCCACCCAGACGGTGCCGTCCCTGCGGGAGGCCGCGGCCGCCGCCCGGGCGATGTCGGCCAGGTGGTCCTCGGTCACGGCGTCGCACAGCACGACGGGTTCGTCGCCCGCGAGCAGCTCACCGACGAGGTCGGAGCGGGTGACCCGCCCCAGGGACAGGTGCCGCACGGCCAGGGCGCTCTGCTCGGCGACGAGGTCGGCCACCACGCTGGTGCGGACCGGGTTCAGCGGGTCCAGGGCGAGCTGGGTGCGTTCCAGGGGGACCCCGTCGAGCAGTTGGACGCCGTCGACGGTGATCCGCCCGGAGGCGGGGTGGGCGGGCGCGAAGAGCACGCGGACGCGGACTCCGGCCGGCGTGCGCTCGCGCACCGCCCGCCAGACGGCCTCCAGTTCGGCGCCGACGTTGCCGCGCAGGGTGGTGTCGGTGCGCTTGACCACCAGCTCCACCGGCCAGAGCCGGTCCACGGCGGCGGCGACGAGCCCGGCGGCCTCGGGGGCGGGCAGGTGGCGGCTGTCCAGGTTGGCCACGACCGCGTCGTAGGCCGGGGCCGCGTGGTGGGCGTGCCCGGCGTCCACCGAGGCCACGCGCATGCCGGTCTGGGCGAAGCGCGCGCCGGTGGCGTTGGCTCCGGTGAGGTCGTCGGACAGGACGAGGATCTGCGCCACGGGATCCCCCTATCCCAGGACCAGGGCGGCGACGCACAGCAGGGGCAGGCTGGCCAGCCACAGCACGGTGGTCATCCCGCTCCACATCTTCATGGCGGCGCCGCCGGACAGGCCGGTGAACCGGGTCACGACCCAGAAGTAGGAGTCGCTGACGTAGGAGAAGACGAAGGAACCGGCGCACGCGGAGGCCACGGCGAGCGCCGGGTCGATCCCCGCCGCCGCCACGATCGGGGCGCTGAGGGTGGCGGAGGTGATGATGGCGACGGTTCCCGAGCCCTGCGCCAGCCGGACGAACGTGGCGATCACGAACGGCAGGAGGAACATCGGCACGGGCCAGCCCGAGACGGCGTCGGCCAGCGCGTCGCCCACGCCGGAGGCGCGCAGGACCTCGCCGAAGGCCCCTCCGGCGCCGGTGATGAACACGATCATCCCGGCCGAGGCGGCGGCCGCGGTCAGCCAGGAGACGACCTTTCTGCGCCCGGTCCCCCGGGGCGGCAGCGCGTAGACGGCGATGACCAGCCCGATGGCCAGGGCGACGGCGGGGTTGCCGAGGAAGGCGAAGACGTCGGCGACCGCGCTGCCCTCGGCGAGCGCGCCGGTGAGGGTGTTGCCCACGATGAGCAGCAGGGGCAGCAGCAGCGGGATCGAGGCGGTCAGCGCGCTCACGCCCGGGTCCGGGGGCTCCTCGCTGATGTCGCGCCCGGCGGCCGGAGCGGCGGTGTTATCGGGGACCAGGCCCGACTCCACGCTCGCCTCCAGCCGGGGTCCCATGTAGCGCGCGTAGACCACCACGACCGGGATGAGCAGGATCGCCATGGCCCCGCCGAGCAGGACGGTGGTGCCCAGGTCGGCGCCGAGCAGGCCGACGGCGGCGAGCGGGCCGGGCGTGGGCGGGACCAGGTGGTGGGTGATGGACAGCCCGCCCGCCAGGGCCAGGCTCATCACGACCAGCGGCCTGCCGTAGCGCCTGGCCAGGGAGCGGGCGAGCGGGTGCAGGATGACGAAACCGGAGTCGCAGAACACCGGGACGGACACGACCGCGCCGGTGGCGGTCATCGCCACGTCCTCGCGGCCCTTCCCGGCCATGCGGACGAAGGCCTTGGCCAGGGCGTCGGCGCCGCCGCTGCGTTCCAGCACGGTGCCGATCATCACGCCCAGGGCGATGACGACGCCGATCCCGGCGAGGGTGTCGCCGAAGCCGGTGGTCAGGTGCTCGACCAGTTCGGCGGCGGGGACGCCCGCGACCACGCCGGTGACCAGGGCCCCGGCGAGCAGGCCGACGAAGGCGTCCAGCCGGGACCACAGGATGAGGGCGATGACGGTGGCCACGCCCAGGAGCAGTGCCGCGAGGAGCTGTACTTCCATACCAGGTGCCTTTCAGGGGGTCACCGCGGTCGCGTGCCCGCTTCGACCGCGACGACGCGGGGGGTGCAGGCGGGATCGGCGTCGAGGGCCTCGCGCTCGCGGGCTCCGATCCCGTCGTCGGTGATCAGGCAGTAGGGTCCGGGCACGACCGCCCAGTACGGGTGAGGGCCGGAGCCGACCTTGGTGGAGTCGGCGACCACGAAGATCCGCCGGGCGCTGCGCATCTGGAGTTCCTTGGCGGCGGCGATCTCGGGGCTGGGGCAGTTGAGCCCCCGGCCGGGAAGGAGCCCGTCGGCGCCGATGAAGGCGATGTGCGGGGTGATGCGGTCCAGCACGCCGTGCGCGTAGTCGCCGACGATGGAGCCGCGCCTGCGCCGCACGCGACCGCCGACGACGACGAGTTCGATGCCCTCGGCGTCGTGCAGCGCCGCCATGGGGCCGAGGCCGGAGGTGACCACGGTTGGCCCCGAGCGCCGGGCCAGGCGCTCGGCCACGAAGGTGGTGGTGCTCCCGGCGTCCAGCAGGACGACGTGGTCGTCCTCGACCAGTGCGGCGGCGTGGTCGGCGATGCGCCGCTTGGCGGGGGCGTTGCGCAGGCTCTTCTGGGTCCAGGACAGTTCGGCGCCCCCGGGCGCGGGGACAGCGCCGCCGTGGGTGCGGACCACCTTTCCGGCCCTCTCCAGTTCGCCCAGCCCGCGCCGCACGGTGGAGGGGCTGATGCCGAGTTCCCGTGCGAGGTCCTCGACCCTCTGCACGCCGTCGGTGACGGCGTCCAGCAGCCCCTGGTGACGCATGACCACTCCTGCTCGTTTCGCGCATGTGAACAGGGACATACTGCTCGCTTCACGCAAGGGAAAGCAAGTTTTCAGCACCAATATGCCCATAACGCGCACATGACGTCCGGGAGGTGCGAATGCGGACACCGAGCCGAGAACAGCGCGGCCCGGGGACGTTTGGGCCGGGCGGCGCACGGCTATGTCGCATACGGCGCCGCAGGGGGCCGCAGTGAGGACTACGGAGCGTGCCGATGCGAAGACAGTTCATCAACGAGCCGGGCGAAGTGGTGTCCGAGGCGCTGGAGGGGTTCGCCGCGGCCTGGCCGGGGCACGTGCGCCTCAACGCCGACCCCGCCTACGTCGTGCGCGCCCGCCCGGCCGCGGACAAGGTCGCGGTGGTCTCCGGCGGCGGCTCTGGCCACGAGCCCCTGCACGTGGGCTTCGTGGGCACCGGCATGCTCGACGCCGCCGTGCCGGGGGCCGTTTTCGCCTCCCCCACCGCCGTGCAGATCCGTGCGGCCTCGCAGGCGGCCGACACCGGCAGGGGCGTCCTGCACGTGGTCAAGAACTACACCGGTGACGTGCTCAACTTCCGCATCGCCGGTGAGCTGCTGGCCGACGCGGACGTGCGCAGCGAGATCGTCCTGGTCGACGACGACCTGGCCACCGACACCGGCGACGGCGGGGGGCCGGGACGGCGGGGCACGGCGGCGGTCGTGGCGGTGGAGAAGGTCTGCGGCGCCGCGGCCGAGCGCGGCGCCGACCTGGCGGAGCTGGCCGCGCTCGGTCGCCGGGTGGCCGAGCGCAGCCGCACCCTGTCCGTGGCGCTGGCCGCGGGCGCCCACCCGGGCGATTCGCGGCCCTCGTTCGAACTGCCCGCCGACGAGGTGGAGTTCGGCGTGGGCATCCACGGCGAGCGGGCCCGGCGGCGGCGGGCCTTCGGCCCCTCCCGCGAGCTGGTGCCCCCGATGGTCTCGCCGCTGGTGGAGGCGCTGGGCCTGGGGCGCGGGGACCGGGTGATCGCCATCGTCAACGGACTGGGCGCCACACACGACCTGGAGCTGTACGGGGTGTTCCGCGAGGCGCGGCGCGTCCTGGACGACGCCGGGATCGGGGTGGTCCGCTCCCTCGTGGGGTCCTATGTGACCTCCCTGGACATGGCGGGCTGCTCGGTCACCCTGGTCGAGGCCGACGACGAGGTACTGGAGCTGTGGGACGCTCCGGCCGCCACACCCGCACTCACCTGGTAGAACATCCGTACCAGCACAGCCCGAACGGGAGCACCGGCATGGCAGAGCAGCTCAGTCCCTCCGACGTCGAGCGGTGGGTGCGGGCCTTCATCGGCGCGGTCGAGGAGGAGGGCGCACACCTCACCGAACTGGACCGCCGCAGCGGCGACGGCGACTTCGGCACCAACATGACCACCGCGCTGCGCCGCACGCGCGAGGCCCTGGCCGACACCGCCGCCACGGGGTCGGCGGGACAGCCCTTCGAGGTGATGGCGGAGACCTTCCTTGGCCACAGCGGCGGCACCAGCGGCCCGCTGTTCGGCATGTGGTTCCGCGAGTTCGGCAAGGCGGGCGCGGGCGCGGAGGCGTTCACCCTGGCGATGGTGGCCGAGGCCACCGCGAACGGGTGGGCGACCCTGCACCGGCTGGGATCGGCCGAGGTCGGGGACCGCACCATGGTCGACGCCGTCGCCCCTGCCTCGGAGGCCCTGGCCGGGGCCGTGGACAGCGGCGCGGGACTGCGCGCCGGGCTGCGGGAGGCGGCGCGGGCCGCGCGGGAGGGCGCGGACGGCACCAGCGAACTGCTCGGCCGCCGGGGGCGCACCAGCTACGTGGGCGAGGCCGCCCTGGGCAGCCCGGACCCCGGGGCGGTGACCGTCGCCCTGTTCTACCGGGCGGCGCAGGGGGTCGTCGGAGTCTGAACCCCGGTCGGCCGGGACCGCGCGCGGGGGTGCGCGGCCACGGCCCCGCACCCCCGGACGGACGCGCGGCGAAGGGCCCGGGCCCGCTCAGGCGCCGCCGAGGTACTCCACGAAACGCACCCCGGTCCCGCCCGGGCCGCAGCTCACCCCGACCAGACGGCCGGTGAACCCGCCCGCTACCTCGGTCGACAGGTAGCGTCCGTCGATCCGGGCCAGCTCGGTGGCGCCGTCGGGGGTGCGGACCGCGGCGACGACCACGTCCGGTCCCCGTTCGCGGCTGTACTCGGGCGCCGTCGAGGGCTCCACCCGCAGTTCGAGCACCGTGTCGGCGGAAGCGGGCGCCTCCCCCAGCACGCTCGTGAGCGGTCCGATCCGAACGACGGCGCGCACACGTCCGCCCCCGACCTCCAAGGCGAACCGGTGGTCGGGGTCGACGCGGGCCTCCAGCGCGCCCGCGTCCCCGTCCGCGTCGATCCCGGCCCGGACGGTCATGGTCGCGTGCTCCTGGCGGCGGCCGACGAACACCCGCTCTCCCCCGGGAGGCGACATCCGCCACCGGTCCCCCGACCACCGCAGCACCCGGTCGGGGAAGACCCCGGCGCCGACCCAGTCGGGGCCGGGTGTTCCCTTCCCCAGTGAGGCGCGCACCCGCGGCGGCTCACCAGGTTCGACCGGCCCGGTGACAACGGGCCAGCCCTGGCGCCAGGCGACGTCGACGGCGAAGGTCTCCCTGCCCATCACGTGCCAGCCGGGGAAGGAGCCCGAGGGCCGCACCCCCAGGAACACCGCCGCCCAGGACCCGTCGGGCCGCTGGACCAGGTCGGCGTGGCCGGTGTTCTGCACCGGTCCCGGCGTACCCCTGGCGGTCAGCAGGGGGTTGTGCGGGCAGGACTCGAACGGGCCCTCCGGCGAGGGCCCCCGGGCGACCGCCACCGCGTGCCCGGGCCCGGTGCCGCCCTCGGCGACCAGCAGGTACCACCACCGCCCGACGCGGTACAGGTGCGGGCCCTCGGGGTCCCTGCCCCCGGTGCCGCTCCACAGCGAACGCGGTTCGGACAGCAGCTCGCCGGTGGCCGGGTCCAGGACGGCCTGGCGGATGCCGCCGTCGGACCAGGTGAGCAGGCACCTGCCGTCCCCGTCCCAGGCCAGGTCCGGGTCGATCCCGCCCGCGCCGCGGATCCGCACCGGGTCGGACCACGGACCGGCGGGGTCGGTCGCCGTCATCAGCAGGTGTCCGGGGCCGTCGGAGACGTTGGTGGTCACCAGGAAGAAGGTGCCGTCGTGGCGGCGCAGGGTCGGGGCGTAGACGCCCGAGGACGGCGCGGCGCCGGACAGCACCAGCTGGGAGGGCCGCTCCATCACCGATCCGACCCGCTCCCAGGACACGAGGTCCCGCGACCGGAACAGGGGGACCCCCGGCGCGTACTCGAAGCTCGAACACGCCAGGTAGAACACGTCGCCGACGCGGCACACCGTGGGGTCGGGGTGGAAACCGCCGAGGATCGGGCGGGTCGGCAGGACACCGCCTCCGGGGGGAACTTCGGGCTCGGTCACCCCACGAGTGTGACACGGGCGACCGGGCGGGCCTTCCGGGGCCGGGGCGGGCGCCCGCCCCGGCCCGGGAAGGTCCAAGGAAACACTGCTCAGGCGTCGATGGTGAGCTCGCCCATCCGGTCCCAGCCCTCGCCCTCCACCGCTCGGCTGACGATGAGCGGGGTCTCGGTGAGCAGCGGCTTCATGGCGGCCAGCCCGTCGCGGAAGTGGTCGCTGTCGACGTGCGCCCCGGCGGCGCCGTCCTTGAACGCCTCGACGAGCACGAACTCGTTCTCGCGCTCGACGCTGCGGGACCACTCGAACCACAGGTTGCCCGGCTCGGCGCGGGTGGCCGCGGTGAAGTCGGCGACCGCGTCCAGGAAGCCGTCTCCGACCTCGGGCCTGACCCGGAACTTGACGACGATGAGGATCATCGTCCCTCCTCCCTGTTGCTGCTGCGGGACGCGGTGTGCCGTGCCCCGTCCCCACTTTCCCAGAACCGGCGGCCTCGAAGGCCACCGGACGGACCGGCGCGAACCGGCCCGCGGGCACGGGCCGGTCTCGGGGACGGCGCGGCGGCTCCCCGCCCTCCGGACCCGCGGTGCCCACGGCGCCGCGGCCCCTCCGGAAGCGGGGCGGCCCGCCGCACCGGGGTGCTCGGCTCGCGCCGCCGGGTCCCCGGGCCCGCGCCCTCCCCGGAGGGTGCGGCCGTCGCTGGCGATGCGCTGCCGGTACGCTCCGGGAGCGGAGAAATGGGCGACATGACCTTATTGGCGCAGTCAGTACCGGCTACGGTGTCCGGACGGCCGCAAGCCGACCCGGCGCGGACGGATCGCGAGCCCTGAGAGACCCCGACCTCTCCCGGCGACTCGTCAGCAGTGTTTACCCTCACACGGGCACGCGCCGCGGCCTGCGATAGGGTGGAACGTCGTCGTCGCGCCGCCCGCGGTGGGACCCGGGGACAGCTCTTCCCACTCGTCCCCCGCCGTCAGTGCCCGTCGGCGAATGGGCAGGGCTGCGTTCGACGCTCCGCCCCACTCCATGCCGCGCCTGCCGCGCTGGCCGTGAGACCGGGCGGTCGTTCCCGGCGGCCGCCACGCGCGCACGGCGCATGGAGCTTCAGATACCGGCTGCGGCGCGTCCCGGCCGGTGCTTCCATCCGAGGGGCTTCCTCTACTCCATGTTCTCCACTCTGCGCTCACGCGCGTCCGCGCGAGGCAGACGTACCGACTTCTGGGTCATGGGCGTGTCCGGCGTCTTCATGACCGTCTTCGTCACGGCCGCCCTCGTCTCGCCCGGTGCGGTCGGGACCGTCGTGGACACGGCTTTCACCTGGTCCGCGCGCTGGTTCGGGGCCTACTGGCAGCTTCTGATGCTGGCCACCTTCGTCGTCATCACCGTCCTGGCCTTCTCACGCTACGGCCGGGTGCGCATGGGCGGCTCCGGCAGACCCGAGTTCAACCGGTTCACATGGGTCGCGATGATCACCACCACCCTGCTCGCCGCCGGAGGGGTGTTCTGGGCGGCGGCCGAGCCCATCGCCCACTACTCCTCCCCTCCGCCGCAGTACGCCGACCAGGTGGACCAAAGCTCTGCCGCCGCCGTCGCGATGGCGCAGAGCTTCGTCCACTGGGGCTTCATCGGCTGGGCGATCGGCGGTGCGCTGGCCACACTGGTCATGATGCGCGGGGTCGAGAAGGGCATGCCGCTGCGCCCGCGCACCCTGCTGTGGCCGCTCATGGGCGAGCGTGTCCGTACGCACTGGATCGGCACGGTCGTCGACATCAGCTGCGTGCTCGCCGTGGTGGCCGGAACAGTGGGGCCCATCGGCTTCCTCGGCCTCCAGATCTCCTACATCTGCGGCCAGCTGTTCGGGCTGCCCGACACCTACGCCGTCCAGGCCCTGATCATCCTGGGCCTGACCGTGGTGTCCGCCGTGTCCGTGCTGAGCGGGATCCACAAGGGCATCCAACTGCTGAGCCGGGCCAACGTCTGGGTGGCGCTGGTCCTCATCCTGGCCGTCCTCGGCATGGGGTCGCTGCCCTTCGTCGCGGACCTCTACATCCAGGCGAGCGTGGTGCACGCGCAGGAGTTCTTGCCCATGGCCCTCTACACGGGCGACGAGCAGTGGCTCGGATACTGGACCCTGTTCTTCTTCGGCTGGTTCCTGGGCTTCGGTCCGATGATGGCGATCTTCTTCGCCCGCATCTCACGGGGCCGCACCGTGCGCGACATCTACGTCGGGGCGACGGTGCTGCCCACGGTGGTGACCACGATCTGGTTCACCGCGCTGGGCGGCACGGGCATCTGGCTGGAGAAGCAGGACCCGGGGGTGATCACGGGCCCCTACGCCCGGGACGGCCTGCCCGCCGCCGCGCTGGCCATCTTGGAGGCGCTGCCGCTGACGGCGGTGCTGGGCGTGCTGACGGTGATCGTCGCGCTGATCTTCCTGGCGTCCACGCTCGACTCGATGTCCTACGCCATCTCGGTCTCCAGCATGCACGAGGGCGAGCCCTCGGGCCTGGTCCGCGCGTTCTGGTGCGTGGGGATGGGCCTGGCCGCCGTCGCGCTGCTACTGGTCGGGGACGGAGGGATCCAGGCGCTGCAGTCCTTCATCGTGGTGACCGCGGTGCCAGTGGGCCTGATCATGCTGCCGACGCTGTGGACCACACACCCGCTGCTGCGCGACATGGCGGTCGAGCAGGGCGTCGTCGTTCCGCACCCGTCCCCGGACGAGGACGGGGCCCGTACCCCGCGGACCGAGGAGCCCGTCGGCTAGGTCGTGTTCCCCGGAACGCTCCGGTCCCGCCCGCGAAGCCGACGGGGCCGACCCGCGCGAACCGTCCCGCGAGAGCCGTCCCGGAGCGCCGCCCGCCGATCCGAAAGCCTCCGCGGAACGCTCCCCGAGGCATGCCGCCGGGGTTCCCCCGCGCCCGGATCCCCTTCCGGGTCCCTGACACGGCGGGGCCCGGGCCGCGGACGTACTCGCGTCCGCGGCCCGGGCCGGAGTGGTCGTCCTACCGCTGGCCGTCCCCTCCGGGAACGGTGGCCGCCTCCCCCTTGGCGGCGAGCAGTGAGGCGTGGGTGGGCGCGTCGGGCACGTGCGCGGGCCGCCCGGCGGCGAACTCCCTGCGCAGCACCGGAACGACCTCCTCGCCCAGCAGGTCCAACTGCTCCAGGACCGTCTTGAGCGGCAGGCCCGCGTGGTCCATGAGGAAGAGTTGGCGCTGGTAGTGGCCGAAGCTGTCGCGGAAGGTCAGCGTGCGGTCGATGACCTCCTGGGGACTGCCGACGGTCAGCGGGGTCTCGCGGGTGAACTCCTCCAGGGAGGGGCCGCCGCCGTAGACCGGCGCGTTGTCGAAGTAGGGGCGGAACTCCTTCACCGCGTCCTGGGAGTTCTTGCGCATGAACACCTGTCCGCCCAGGCCGACGATGGCCTGCTCGGCCCTGCCGTGGCCGTAGTGCTCGAAGCGGCGGCGGTAGAGCGAGATGAGCTTCTTGGTGTGCGTGGCGGGCCAGAAGATGTTGTTGTGGAAGAAGCCGTCCCCGTAGTAGGCGGCCTGCTCGGCGATCTCGGGGCTGCGGATGGAGCCGTGCCAGA
>NZ_LEKI01000164.1:0-21048 GCF_001029525.1 Nocardiopsis sp. RV163
GGCTGTGGCGTGCTCTCGCCGGTGCCGCGTGCGCCGTCGCCGTGGCGCCCCCCGCGGGCCAGACCACCACACCACCCGCGAACACACCGCAGAACACCACCTCAGACAACAGCCAGCGCCCCGCGTCCTCGGAGCGGGACAACGGCGGACGCTCTCCCCAGCGCACCAACGACAACCGGGCGCCGGACCCCTCCCCCCAGGGGACCAACGGCGACGGCGCACGCGGCACCGGCGAGGACGACAGCGGCGGACGCCCGTCCCAGCACGCCGACGACACCGCCGCCCCGGACACGGCCACGGCCACGACCACCGGTGAGACGACCGGCGACGACGCGCGCCCCGCCACCGAGAGCCCGACTCCCGCGCCGGAGACCCGGACCACCGGCGACACCACCGGACAGGACGACACCGGCAGCTCGACCGACCGACAGCGGACGGACTCCGACACCGCACACAGCTCCGAACCGCGAACGGAGCCGGTGGACGGCCCCCAACCCCCACCGTCGGCCCCCGGCCGCCAGGAGGCTCCCTCCCCGCAGGCCGCCTCGGACAGGATCACCACCGCCGCACGGCTCGGGGAGATGGCCTCGGCCAGTATCAAGGAGGCGATCAGCGGCTACCAGCGCGCCCAGGACCTGGTCGACCAGACCCGGGAGGCCGAGAGCCGGGGCCGCCCCGACGCCGCCGACCTTCGATCCCAGGCCTACGAGGCGCAGCGCCAGGCCAACGAGGCCTACCGCAACTACGACGGCCTCGCCCGGATGCAGGCCGACCTGCTGCGCACCGAGCAGCCGGTCACCGTGATGACCGTCCTGGACGGTCCCGCGGGTCCGAGCGGCGACACCGGACCCGTCCCCCTGGGCGGTACCAGCAGGGACGTCCGGCTCGAACCCCTCGGCACCGACCCGCCAGTTCGCCCTGAGGGGACTCCGCCGGAGGCAGCGCCGCCGGAGGGCGCGCCCCCGCCGACCCTGACCTACGATGGCGGCTTCGTGCCGGACCGGAGCGGCCAGAGCTACGACCTCGGCTACCTGACCACGTCGACCCTCGTCGGGCCGCACATGCTCTTCGCCGAGCACCTGCCGGGGTTCGTCGACGACGTCCTGGCCGGCACTCCGGGGATGCCCGACCCCGCACGGCAGGGGATCGTCGACCGTGTGGTGGACATCCTCACGAGGGAGGGGCCGCGCCCCTTCCTCCGCGGGGACGGACACACCGTCAGCACCACGCACGACGGGCAGACGTGGAGCGCCGACATCGACCTGCGCTCCCTCGGCGACGACTTCTACCACGTCGACACCGAGGTCCCGGGCGGCGGCGGGGACTCCAGGTTCCTGAGGCTCCACGACAGCGGCCCCGGGGTGGACTCCAGCGACGGCGGGTCACGCGGCGGGAGCAAGACCGTCGGCGGCAAGTTCACGTTCAGCCCCTTCTACGTGACGGGCATCGACGGCAACGACGCCGGACCGATCGGGGCCTTGGGCGCGCGGTTCGGCATGAGGATGCGGGGCACCGGCGGATCGGCCTCGAACAGCGCCAACGCCGCCAGCGGCATCGAACTGCTCGGAGCCCCGAGCATCTACGTCGGTGACCTGGGCATGAGGATGTCCGTCAACGGCCCCGGCCTCACCTCGCCGCACGTCCAGGAGGGGACGGCGTACAACGGACTGGCCATGAACCTGCCGGGCGAGGCGGTCTCCTCCCCAGACGCCCCCCAGCGCATCGTGCCCGACAACGGGCCGGTGGACGCGAACGGGAACCGCGAGCCGGTCAACCGGCCGTTCGTGGGAGCCAGCCACCCGCTCGAGATCACCCGTTTCTCCCCGGTCCCCGCGACATCCGACAGCGGAACCGGCGGGGACACCACGTCCGGCGACGGCGGGACCGGCCGTGGCCGCGCAGGCGACCGTGAAGACGGCACCGGCGCGACTACGGGCGGCGGCCGATCGGGGAAGGGCACTCTGGGCACCTGGCTCGCCGACCACCTCCTGGGCCCCCGCCCCGAGGGGAGCCGGGGAGGGGACCACACCCCCTCCAGGAAGGAGCGGCGCGACAACGAGTACCGCGACCGGATCGAGCGGACCTTCGACAACGACCGGGTGCAGCAGTACCTGCCGCAGATGTCCAACAGCTCCGCGCACATCCGGATCGTGTTCCCCGACACCCGCCCCCGCATCATGCGGATGTGGTCGGTGTCGACCGAGTACAACCGCAAGGACTTCGCCCCCGACCTGGTCGACTTCGTGCACAGCAACACCGCGGTCAAGGGCGACTCCTCCAGCGTGAACCACTCCGCGGCGGCGTCCGGTTCGGTCGGCGGCGGCTTCGGCATCTGGCTCGAACTGCCCAACGGCAAGAGCGTCCGTCTGGACCTGCCCTTCGTGGAGTACTCGGCGAAGTTCGAGAAGAGCACGGGGAGCGTCCTCAACACCTCGGGGACGAACAGCCATGTCGTGCACGCCCCCTCCGGCCACGCGGCCTACGACGTCAAGCGCGACTACTACGTCCGCATCCAGGGCGAACCGCGGGCACACCGCTTCGAGGGGAACTCCGTCGAGCTGCTCACGATCGAGGACGCCCGCCAGCTCAACGGCGAACCGTCCAAGGCCCCGCCTCCGGACGGTGGGTCGACCGCACCGCCCCGGCCCCCGTTCCCGAACCTCGCGGTGGACCGCCCCACCGACCTGAGCGGGGCCACCGTACGCGGGTTCGACCACCTCCCCCCGACCGCTCCCGAGGACAACGGCGAGGGGACGGGCACCACCGGTGACAGCCAGGCCCCTCCCCCGACGAAGCGTCCCTTCTACGACGACCTGGCCTACCGCGTGCTCAGCGCCATCGCCGAGAAGCGCCCCGGAATGGTCATCCCGGACCTGGCCCGGACCAACAAGGACTACGCCGTCCGCCCCAGCCACATGGACACGGACGCGGTCCGCAGCTTCCGCGAACGCTGGGGCCTGCGCCGCAACGCGGACACGGCCCGCGAGAACACCCTGAAGGTCATCAACGCGCTCTCCGAGTCCGGGCTCAAAAGCGGTGCCTCCGACCTGCCCGGCGACGGTGTCCCGGTCCGTCTCAAGGAATCCGCCGTCATCGACCCGAAGATGATCCGCAAGGACAGGGGCGGCCGACCCGGGACCGTGACCGTACGCGTATACGGCGACTTCGACCGCCTGGTCCACCGGGAGGACACGACCGCCAGCGGGGGCGCCCGGTTCGCGGGCTCGGCCGGGATCACCACCACGAAGGGGTCGGGCGTCAGCAACACGCTCAGCATCACCGCGGGTGGCAGCGTGCGCACCGACGACGGCGGCGACGCACGCGGCGTCCCGAGGGTCCTGGGAAACCCCTCGGCCTCGTTGAACGCGTCCCTGAACACGGGCAAGGGCTCAAGCCAGGGCCTCGCCCACAGCTCCGAGGAGACGGTGCTGTTCAACGTGGACTCCGACGTGTGGACGTCCAACACCCGGTTCACCGCGCGGCTGTTCGAGCACGACGACATCGGCATGGCGCGCGGCGACCAGTCCCAGCGCGAACGCGGCACCCCGCTCCTGGGGGACGGGTTGGAGGCCCGTGCCTTCCTCCTCACGCCCAAGATGCCGCCGACGGCCTCCGACACCCCGAACACCGCGTCCGACCCGACGGGCACGACCCGCGACGGCGAGACCGTCACCTCCTCCGACGGACGGGAGACCCGCGACACCCCCCAGGCCGCAGACACCCCCGCCACACGGGAAGAGGACTCCGCCCGGACGGACACCGCCGAGGACACCGCCCCCGCCACGGCGGTCGGCCGGGAACCGCTCACCCCCGAGCAGGCACGGGACATGATCATCCGGAACTTCGTCCCGCGAACGACCACGGGCGACACGGCGGGCGACGACCGGGCAGGCCGGTGGACCGTGATCCGGGACGGGGCCGTGCAGACCTGGGGACGGCTGTTCGGCGGGGGCACCGAGGTCGTCCCCCTGACCCAGAACACCACCACGAACACCACCGGCACCAACCAGCCGACCACCCTCACCTCACCGCCTCCCCCGGACACCACGGACACCACCACCGGGACGACGCCGGACAACACTCCTCCAGGAGACGACAGGAACGGCGACGACGCCCCCTCCGACCGCCCCCAGCAGGAACAGCCGACCCTGGACCAGACCCGCGCCCAGGCGATCCGCCGCATAGGCGGCACCTTCGAGCGCGTGAACACACACTTCGACGCCGGGAGCCGGGGCATGCGCGGGCTGCTGGAGGAGACGTACCGGACCTTCTCCGACACACGCAGCGGACTCCACGACGGTTACCGGCGCAAGCTCGAGTCCTTCCTCTCCCAGTCGTCCGGGGGCGGCCGGCAGTTCGAGAACCACCTGTCGGCGGAGGAACTCGCCACGAGCAAGAGCGCGACCACGCCTTCGGGCTCCCGCATCCGCCAGGAGATGAGCGGCGGATTCTGGTCACCCCACGACATCCGCGCCACCATCGCCACCAAGGTCGACATCGACGCCCTCACCGACTTCCGCCCCATCGACGCCCAGATGCGTTGGAACGGCGGCAGTGAGGTGACACTGTCCACCAACTCCTCCCTGAGCGGAAGCCTGGGCCCCAGGTTCGGGGGGAGCGCTGGCCGCAACCCCAACCCCTACCCGTCGGACGGCTCCCTGCCCAGCGAGGCCGTCAGGCCGATCCCGCTGCTGGGGCCCTCCCTCTACCGGACGTTCCTCTCACGCGGCAGATCGCAGAACCAGGCCTCCTCGTTCACGTCGTCGGTGCTGTTCATCCCGAACAACACCAAGGCGTACGCCTTCCGCGCCTCCGGTCGCCTGACCCAGGCGATCGAGTTCACGAAGAACTGGAGCGTCGGCCCGCCCCTGAACTGGAAGACCCTGTTCCACGGGTGGACGGCCCCCGTCCAGAACCTGCTCGCGGGCTACGTGCACTCCCGCGACGCCCAGCAGGAGGGGCTGGTGATGGACCGGGCGACCCCCGACGAGAGCGGGACGGGGGTGGACCTGTCCCCGCAGCCCAACCCGAAGACGCCCGACACCGCTCGGGTGCGCCCCGGGTTCGAGGACAACGGCAGGCAGATCCAGCCCGCCGACCCCGAGGCCGCCATCCAGGAGCTCGTGAACGACCTCGCCCGGAACGGACTGGAACTGACGGGCGGCGGCCGGGAGGCCCTGCTCCAGAAGCTGACCACGCACCTGGGCCAGAACCCGGACCCCACCGTCCCGGTACCGGTCAAGGTCCGCGCGGTGGGGCCCGAGCCCTCCCCGGACTCGGGGCCGCACGGCATGCGCTGGGCCACCCCCGCGAAGGTCTACGTGAACCTGACCAGGGACCCGAACCGCACCGACGTCTCGTACGTCGGCCAGTCCGGCTACTACATCGAGTCGCACACGTGGAAGGCGACCGACGCGAACTCGCGGAGCAGGGGGACCGGCACGACCGTGGGCGCGGACGGCGTGCTGCTGCAACCCCTCCCCTACGCCCAGGACGACCAGGGCGCGGACGGGCAGCCGGAGGCCCGTCCGCTGTTCGGCGCCCCCGCCGGAGCGGTGTCCTCATCCGGCAACGACGGCCGCTCGTCCGGAGTGGCCCAGGACGACGCCCGCACCGTCGAACTCCACCTGGACACCCCGTACGCCAAGGTCGGCTCGGACACGAGGCTGACCCTCACACTGGAACTCGGCAAGCCCAAGGGCGGGGAGAACGGCAACCCCGCGCGGTCGACATACACGGGCGCCGCCGACAGCGGGCGGGTGGAGACGCTGTACCCGTTCGCGTACATGACCTTCGACCCCCCGGAGACCACCACCACGGGAGAGGACACGCGGGACACCGGCTCCGAAGCGCCGACGCCTCCCCCCGCCCCCGCCTCACCTGAGGACGGCACCGGCCCCACGCGGGACGCTCCAGCCGACCGGAACACCACCGCGGAGGCGGAGGGCGAGGACGGCGCCGGTGAGCGGACGGCGACCGAAACGGCCGGGGACGAGCGCGCCGCCGCGGAGGACGGCGGCACGACGCGGCGGCCCGGCGCGCCCGTCTACGCGTCCGTGTCCGACGCGTTGCGCAACTGGACGGACGACGCCGGGCCCCGGCCCGGCAACGACACCGCCGTCACCAAGCCGGTCATGGTGGAGGACGGCGGGCAGGCGCTGCGCGACAAGGCCAACGTCGTCATCGCCCGTTCCCTCGGCTGGCAGCCACCCGCGGGGACCCCCGAGGGGGGGCAGCCGACCCGCGCCACGGCGAACGCGGCGCGCGCCTACCTCGCCGACGCCTACGGCCAGGACCCGGTGTACAACCAGATCGACCACAGCCTCACCGACAAGGCCATCAAGGGCGTGTACCCGTCGGCCTCACGCAACTCCGACGGTGTGCGGTTCACGGACATCAGCCGCACCGGCTGGGGCGCCAAGGTCGTGCCGAGCAGCCAGGGCGCGAAGATCCTGGACGCGCTGCCGGGAAGCCAGCTCAGCGACTCCCGTGTCCAGCCCAGGACGCACAGCTTCGGCGACTCCCAGGGCGGGGGCCAGGGCCGCGGCGGAGAGTTCCGCCCGTCCGGGCTGACCACCGGCGGCCTCCCCTACGACAATCACGAGGGCATCCACACCGGTTCGGCGGCGGTGAACACCGGCTCGTCCCACGGGAACGAAAGGGGCTCCAACCAGAACGTCAAGGGCTACCAGGAGTCCGACCAGCTCCGCCAGGGGACGGTCTACTTCGTGGAGTACGACGCCACCTGGGCGTTCGCCGCGGGGAGCAAACTCAAGGCGCCCGCCGCGTTCCACTCGAACGGTCCCGGTCTTTCGCGGACCTCGTTCTACTCCCGTCCCACCCGTTGGGACATGGACGACGTCACGGTCAGGATGGCGGGCTGGTTCCCGGAGGCCGACGCGGTCGCGATGGGCTTCCTCACGCCGGACCAGGCGAAGGACCTGGCCCCCGTGATGGACCGGGTCAACAAGGCGCGGCAGGAGTTCAGCGAGGCGGAGGCCGCGTACGCCGACACCCGGGCCCCGCTGGAGGACCTGGCCCGGGGATACGCGGCCGCCCCGCGCGACCGGAGCGCCGAGAGCGCCTACAACGCGCAGGAGCAGAAGTACAGGGAGGCGCTGTCCGACTTCAACAACCAGATCGACGCCCTGGTCGAGACCTTGAACGACACGCGTTCCACGCTGGGAGGCGCCGGGCGGGAAAGGGAGGGCGGCACGGTTCCGCCCGTGCACACGGCCAGCGGCGACGGGGACGGGGGTACGACGACCCGCGCGCCGGCCGCCGGGGACACGGGCGACACGACCGCTGCGAACACCGGCACCGGGAACACCGCCGCCGCGTCCGCCGAAGGTCCCCCGCCGACCCTCACCGTCACCCCGCCGGACCCGGAGCCCGCGCCCGCGGGACCGCGCCAGGAGCTGGTCGACCGCTTCCTGTCGGAGCTGAACCTGCGTGCGCCGGAGCCCGACACCCCGGCCGGGGATTCGGGCACGCGGGACCCGGAGGGCTCCGGCGACCCCCGGAGCGGCCGGGAGCGGAACACGAACACCGTGGACGCGCGGGCCGAGCGCGCCTCCGACGCCGCGACCGCCGCTGCCCGGGAGGCCCGGCAGGCACACCATGACGCGAACGCCCTCTCCACCGCCCTGGACCGCGGCAACGCCGACCTCCGGGAGGGCGACCGCCTCCTCACGGGCTCCAGCGACGGAGCGCCCGACGCCGGGAGCGGAGGACGCACCGAGTCCGGTGAAGCCCCCTCGGCGGTGCGGCAGAAACGTGACGCGCGTGAGGCCGCGGACACGGCGTACGGCAACTCCACCACCGTTCGCGATGAATTCAACGCCTTCCGCGACGACGCCCTCACCCGGATGCCCGAACCCGATCGCCAAGCCTTCACCGAACGCGTCGGCGAGGCCGTCTCCGACGTCAAGGGCGCGGACACCTCCGCGACCAAGGCCCAGCGCACCGCGGACGAGCACGAGGGCACCGTCGACGGGCTCAGGGACGAGCTCGACCGGACGCCGCCCCGGTACCGGGCACTCGAGACCGCGGTGAACGACCGGGCCGTGCAGAGGGCGCGCGAAGAGGCCGACAGCCTGATCTCCGACCTGCGCGGAATCGCCGATCGCGCCGACAGCGCGCGGGAGGGGGCGGACTCGGCCGCGACGGAGGCCGAGACGGCGGAAGCGGAAGCCGACACCGCGCGGGAGAAGGCCGACCGGGCGGCCACGGACGCCGAGGCCCTGCGGACATGGGCCGAGGAGTTCAGCGCCGACGCGTCCGACCACCGGGGCAGAGCGGACCGGGCCGCGCAGAACGCCCAGGACGCCGGTGCGGCGGCGCAGCGGGCCTCCGACGCGGCCAAAAACGCCCGCACCGCCGCGGAGGCGGCTGCCGGCAAAGCCGCCGAGGTGGGCGACCGCGCCGCCGACGCCGCCCGGGACGCGGCGCGGGCCGCGGCCGACGCCCGCGCGGCCCGCACCGCCGCGGACCTCGCCGCCCAGGCGGCGGCGAAGGCCCCGCGGCCCTCCCCCGCGGGCAAGACGGAGCCGGGCGGCACCGCTCCCCGGGGGACGGCGGAGAATCGCAACGAGTCCGCCCGCCGGGACGCGGAGGACGCGCGGGCGAGGGCGCAGGAGGCTCGGCGGACCGCCCGGGAGGCCGCGGAGAGCGCGGCCCGGGCCGCCGAGGACGCGACGCGGCTGGCCGAGCGGGCGGAGGATCTGCGCACAGACGCGGACACCACCGTGCGCGAGGCCGAGGCGGCGAAGGCCCGTGCGAAAGAGGCATGGGAGATCGCCGAGGAGGTCCGGGACACCACCGACACGATCGTGGAGAAGGCCGACGAAGCCGCGGCCCTCGCCCGCAGCGCGCATCAGGCCTCGCAGCAGGCCGCCCAGAAGGCGGCGGCCGCTGCCGAGCGTGCGGCGGAGGCCGCGGAGACCGCCGAGGAGGCCCGGGGCGAGGCCGAGCTCATCGCCCGCGAAGCCCGGGAGCGCGTCGGAGACGTACGGAAGCTGCTGGAGGGGCTCGCCGCCAACGCGGGGCCGGGGAGGACGTCGTCCGAGGGCGGGCCCGCGGACAAGGACGGGGATGACTCCGCCGACTCCGACGAATCCGACTCCGACTCCGACGAATCCGACGACGACTCCGGGAACGTCCCCGAGAACGACCGGAGGAAGGACGGGGACGGTTCGGACGGCGGTGGCGGCCGCTCCGGAGAGGGCGGCGGCCGGTCCGGGAACGGCGGCGGAGACGGCCGTTCCGACACCAGGGACGACTCCGGCACCAGGCGCGGCCCCGAGGGGGACGGACGGAAACGCGGAACAGGCGGGGACGAGGGCCACTCCTCGCGCGGCGGCGACCAAGGCGGACGCAACACCCGCGACAGCGGCAATCCGTCCCCAAGCGACACCGACTCGGACACCGACTCGGTCCCGGACCTGGACTCCAGCTCGGACGAAAGCGACGACGGCATGTCCCTGTACGACTACCCCGACACACGGGAACAGGGTCCCCGGCGCTCGCCGTTCGGCGACGACTTCCCGTCCGCACCCCGGTGGGACAGCGACGGCCACATCCCGGACCCCAAACACCCCGGCTACGGGAGCGATGGCCTCGGCTTCCTCGACCCCAAGTCCCAGGACGCCTCCCTCGGCCTCCTGGACGCCGGTTTCGGAAACGACCGCCCCCTGCCCGGCTCGCTGACCGACATCGTCGCCTACCCCATGACCGAGGTCCCGGGGCAGCGGGGGGCCGTATCCCCGGACGGGGAGAACGGCCAGCCTCCCGCCAGCGTTTCCCCCGGTCCCCGCGGTGACGACCAGCCGCCAGCGGACACGTCCGGCTCCGCGGGGCGAGGCGGCGGCCAGCAGCCGGGCGGGCGCGACGGCGGCCCGGACGAAGGCCGCTCCCAGGACCTGGGAGCGGACCGGTCCGGTGACGGCCGGGACCGGAACGGCCCCGGCGAGCGGGCGGGCGGACAGAGGACCACCTCCCCCCGGACCGCGTCGGAGGACGCCGCCAACGCCGAGACCCCCGAGCCGTCACCCGCGGTGGGGCCGTCCCACCGCGACATCGTCGAGCTGTTCAGCGCTACGCTCGCCCCGCCGCCCTCGGCGCAGGCGCCCCGGAGCCGGGAGAGCGACCAGCACCGGACCGACGACCCCGCCGACGACTTCTACGACCCTTCTCCGACGGCGCCCACACGGGAGACGCCCCCGGCCGATCCCGGCGACCCCTGGGGCGGCAACCCTCCGAGCAGGCCCGACCTGAGCACGCTCATCTCAGCGGACAAGAAGAACGGCGATCAGCCCTCCACGGTCGAGGACGTCATCGCCGACCTCACCTACCGCTACGGGCTCGAAGACCTCGGGCACCGCACAGCCCAGGACGCACAGACCCAGGTCTTCATGGCGGGCCACCACCGGCGCCACCACGGCCACCGCACGCAGGCAGACCCCTCCGAGCGGTACGCGGACACCAACGAGGACGAGGCGGCCCCGGGCCCGGCCTACCCCGAAGGCACGCAGGTCTCCCAGTACCCCGCCCCGCTCCAGTACACCCAGGACCCCACCGGTTCGTACGACTACTCCACCGAGGCGTACGACGGTCGGCCCGCGGCTTCGACCGAGGAGCCCGCACAGGACCGGGGCGGTGAACAGGACGCGCGGCTGGAAACGCTCATGATGTGGAACGGGACCTTCGCCGGTGTCCAGGACCTCGCCGAGACCACCGGATTCGATGTGGTGCACCAGGAGGAGCTCGTCGAGGACGGCTCCGACGGCAGCACCACCCTCATGCGCTTCGCCAACGGGGCGCAGGCGGTCTACAAGGACACCGAGGGAGCCACCTTCGCCCGCGACCGCGCCGACGCCGAACAGCTCGCCTCACTGGTGGGCCGCGCCATCGGCGCCAACGTGCCCGGTGTCCTGCGCATCGGTGAGACCGAGGTGTTCATGCACTTCATGAACGGCGCGTCCGGGTTCACCCACCTGGACAACCCGCGGTCCCCGCTCCTGAACACGTGGGACGGGCACGTGATGGGCCTGCTGGACCTGCTGATCGCCAACGGCGACCGCAACCCGGGCAACTGGCTGGACCAGGGCGGGGGACGCGTGGCGGGCATCGACCACGGCAAGGCCTGGTTCAAGTACGAGTACACCCCGGAGGACCCCACCGACCTGGAGGGGCTGGCCTACACCAACGGCATGCGGCCGTTCTACGACTTCGACGCCAACACGTGGATCGCCAACCCGCTGACCCGGGCCGACATCCGGTTCCTGCGGACCCGGCTCGCCGGGCTCTCCGGCGAGTTCGACCGCCTGGGACGGTCCGGCTGGTTCGACGAGATGATCCAGCGCTTCGACATGCTGGCCCGCAACGCGCGGGGGACCAGCAGCCTTCTCGCGGGAGGCGGCCGATGACCCGTGTGCTCTACGCCCAGGACCGCCGCACACAGCGGACACGGGCGTTCCTGACACTGCACGACGACGGCACCCTCACCGCCCACGACCCCGAGACGGCGGCAGCGATCCCGCGTCTGCGCGCCACACGGGGCTGGTCCGGCGAGCGGATATTCCACGAGTGCGCCGCGCAGTCCAACGCCTACGTCCGCTACTTCGAGGAACCGGAGTGACCGGACCCGTCCCGGACACGACCGCCGGGGCCGGACCGGGACGCGCGCCTTCGCAGAAGGCGTCGGAAACGGGCCCGTCCCGGCCCGGCCACCCACCGGAAAACCCGTGACCCGGCACCCGCACGACCCCGCGTCCGGCACGGACCACCGCGCCCGCCGGCTCTGAGGGCTGCTCGACGGGACTCCCCCTCTCCTCTCCTTCGCGAGCGAGACCGCAAAGAGGACAGCCCTCCTCGCGGAAAGTCCTTTCCATGATTCCCGCGAACCGTTCGCCTGGAATTCACCTAATCGCAATAAAGAGTTTTACCAACCACAGCTGATCAACGGAACCCCGACGAACAGGGACTGAACCTCCGCTTCCCCGCGGGCGACTCGTATTCGCACGCCCCTCGCGCGCCCCCACGCCCGACGGCACTCACCCGAAGCCCGGGACGGCTCTTTCGCGAACGCGGTGGACGGTGTCGGCCGACACAGCCCGACCAGCGTCCCACGCCGCCGTCGAACCGCCCCCCACCAGGCACCCGGTCATGCCCCTGGCGGCGCCTCCACCCCCCGAAGCACGCGCGCGAGGAGAACAGAGAAAGAATATCCGGACGGCTCCAGGGGAACCGTTGCGGAAATACTCGGCGACCCGATCGAGTGGAACGCGTTCCAGGAAACCCCCACACCCGGCGGAGCGCTCGCATGACCTCAGCAGATTCGACGATCCGACCCCGGAACCCAGTTCCACGCCGGGAATGGAAAAACCGAATCGCGCTGATTCTCCGGTGTTACCTTCGTGGCCGCGTAGCGGCACCAGGGGGTGGAGGGAGAGTTGGCATGCCGTTGGACCCGAACATGTCCGACTCCTCACGCAACGCGATCAAGGTCCTCACCGGCATCGAGGTCCCCCGCGCCGGACTCTTCGAACTCGGCCGCGCCTCCGAGGTCTACGNNNGGGTGAGGGTGCCGTAGACCTCGGAGGCGCGGCCGAGTTCGAAGAGTCCGGCGCGGGGGACCTCGATGCCGGTGAGGACCTTGATCGCGTTGCGTGAGGAGTCGGACATGTTCGGGTCCAACGGCATACACGACTCCTCCTTTCTGCTAGCTACCCCTTGGCGCCGCTACGCGGCCACGAACGTAATACCGGAGAACCCGCGCGGATCGCCCTCCCATTCCCCGGGCTGGAATGATACTCCGGGGTTCCAGGTGAATTCCTCAAGGTCAAGTGTGACATTCGGCGACTGTGGGAGGTTTCTGGAACGCGGTCCCCCGGCTGGCGCGCCGAGTACTTCCGCGACGGTTTTCCTGGAGCCCGGCGGATATTCCCTTCCTGTTCCCCTGGGGCCGGAGCCGCTCATGGTGAAGGATCTGCCAGGCGCCCGGCGCCGTTGTCCCAGTTCGTCGGCCCGGTTACGCGGTTTCGGCTGGGCCCGTGCTCCGCGAGCGGGGGCTTCGTCCGGCCCTCCTGGTTCACAACATGACGATCAGTGGTGAATCCTTCGCCGGCTCAGCGCCTGTTTCGCCGGAGTGCGTCAGGCCTGTTCCTTTCGGCTTCGCCGAGGGCGCATCGGACGCCATGTGGAGTCGACGGGTCTCGGTGGCGGGCACGTGGGCCGTGAGATCGCCCACCGCGCCGATCTTCGGCAACAGCTTGATGATCGTGCCGATGCGGCGGCCCTGCCCACGATCCGGTTCCATGGCGCGCGGCGCTGTGTGGCGGGCTCCGCCCTGGCGGCCGTGGTGGACATGGATGTGGTGTCGGCGGAGCCGGGGCACTCCCGTTAGGGCTTCACCGCGGACACGCGCACGTCGGTGGTGCCGGAGGTCGCGGTGGCCGCCGAGGCGACCATGGCGGTCACCCCTCGTCGGCCACGGTCGGGCGCGGTGTGAGGCCGTGGCCGACCGTTTGGCCTCACGCGCCCTGGGATGGAACGACGAAGGGGCCCCACCCGACGGGCGGAACCCCTTCTGACCTGCGGAGGATCGGGGATTTGAACCCCGGAAGGGATTGCTCCCTAACCGCATTAGCAGTGCGGCGCCATAGACCTGACTAGGCGAATCCTCCTGGCTGGGACAAGCCTACAGACACCACGGACGGTTGCGCAAAACGAATGTCCCCGCCGTGCCCGCGGCCTGTGCGGGCGGGGCCGGGAAGGGCGCCGCCCGCTCGTGCGGGCAGGGAGCGGGCCCGCGGGGTCAGCCGACGGTGCGCTCGATGATGAGGTCGGCGTCCAGGCGCAGCTTGTCCACGGCGCGGGAGAGCGTGCTCTTCACCGTGCCGAGCGTCACCCCCATCCGCTCGGCGATCTGCGCCTCGGTGAGGTCGTCGTAGTAGCGCAGCAGCACCGTGGTCCGCTGCCGGGGGGGCAGGCGGTCGATGGCGCGCTCCACCACGTCGGCCAGGTCGCTGCGCCAGGTGGGATCGTCCACGCGCTGCTCGGGGATCTCGTCAGTCGGGTAGACGTCCAGCCGGTTGCGCCGCCACTCGGAGATCTGGGTGTTCACCATGGCCCTGCGCACGTAGCCGTCGCGCGCCTTCGGATTGGCGATCCGGTCCCAGGCGAGGAAGGTCTTGACCAGGGCCGCCTGGAGCAGGTCCTCGGCGTCGGCGTGGCTGCCCGTCAGCGACCTGGCCATCCGGAGCAGGGCCGGTCCGCGCTCGGCCACGTAGTGGCTGAACTCGTCGTACCGGGGCGTCCGGGTCGTCCCTGTCACGCCGACCACCGACCTTCACGGGCGCTGCGTGGGCTTTCGTCGTGTTCCTCCCTTCCAACTCTCACACAGCCAGCGCAAACATCCGGGCACGTGCGTCCCACGCGCCGACAAACGGCCCGCCGCAGGACCGGGGGCGTCCGGCCTTCTCCCGTGTCCGGGCGCCGCCCCCGGCGAGTCGCGGCGCCGACGGCCGACAAGCCCTTGGCACCGGCCGGTGCCGTTCGCCGGACCTCGCCTCGGGACCGGTCCCGCTGGTGGAGGGCTCGGGGGCGAACGAACGGAAAACCCTGTGGTTTGGAGGGTCTTGTGGGTGTTTATGAATCTTTCTAGATTTCTGGGTTCTATGCGTAGCTTTGTAACGACAGGCTGTGGTGGGGCGATCCCGAGTCGCCCGATGTGCGAAGTCCGGTGTGCGCGGAATCCGCTCTCTGGTTCCATGGGGTGCCCCACGTGTCACGGGGGCCGCGGCACCGAGAACATGTCTGGACAACGGGGACGAAGCGACGAGTCGTACTGGTGAGGGGGCTCAGTCGAGATGTCAGTGACCACCGAGATCGGACGGGACCGCAGAAGGTTCACAGCCGCGGTGCTCGGCGCCGCCAGCGCACCCGAACCCACGCCGCTCGGGCAGCGCGTCGCCCGCGGCGTGGTCGTCAGCGCCAACGCGCGCATCCTCTGCCTGGCCGTGCCGGGCGGCGAGGAGCACTTCATGTACGACCGCTCCACCGTGGTCTGGCGGGGCGGGGAGGTCGGACCGGGCGAGCTCCGCGCCGGTGACGACGCCGTGGTGCTGCGCGTACCCGGCGGCCACCCCATCGCCGCACGCGTGTGGGCCCAGGCCGCCCGCGCCACCGGTGTCATCGTCAGCCGCGACGGCGACACCCTGGAGATCGACCCCGGGCACGGGCGTCCGCGCCAGACCGTCGTCCTGCCCTACCGCACCTCGGGCCGGATCTCCGTCCGCCACCCGCGGCTGGAACCCGGCTACGTCTTCGACGCCGTCGGCGTCTGGGAGGAGGGGGCCGTACGGGCCGTGCGCCCCGCCACGACCCAGCCTCCCCAGCCGCTGGGCGCCACACCGCACCGGCCGCCCGCGCGCCGGCGCGCCACCACTCTCAGCGGCGTCGCCACCTGGTACGACCCGGCGTGGGGCCGCTCATCCCACGTGGACCCGCGCGCCCACGTCGACGGGATCGCCTACCCGGCGCTCGACCCCGTCGGCCACGACGGGCCCTGCGACCGGCGCACCTCCTGCGTTCCGCTGCCGCTGCTGTCCACCGGGGCGACGCTGAGCCTGCGCAACGACTGCACGCACGAGTCCGCGGCGCTTCCCGTGGTCGACTGCGCCGCGGCCGACAGTTGGCTGTGCGACCTGTGCTCCTCCTGCGGAGGCCGGAGCGCGGGACGGCTGGCCTCCCTCACCATGACCGGTTTCGTCGCCCTCGGCGGGCGGCTGGAGGACGGCTGCTTCAACGCGACCGTCACCGTCCAAGACGGGGAGGGATGACCGATGCTGCCGGAGATCGTCGAGGCGGTCCGAGAGGTGCAGCTACCGCTCCTGGCGGTGCTGCTCCTGGTCGGAGCCGTCGCCAAGACCACCGGTCGGGCGGCCGCCACGGGCCCGGCCGTCCTGGCGCCCGAGCGGCTGCGCCGGGCGTCCACGGTCGGCACCGGCCTGCTGGAGGCCGCGCTGGCGTTCGGCCTGCTCGGACTGACCGGCCTGTTGGGCGAGGCGGTGCGGGCGTTGACCGCGGCCGTGTTCGCCGTGTCGGTCGTGGTCCTGGTCGTGATCCGCAGGCGCGACCCCGAGGCGGGCTGCGGCTGCTTCGGCGGGCTGAGCCAGGCGCCGATCGGCTGGCGGACGCTGACCCGGGCCGGGCTGCTGTCGGCCGCCGCCCTGGCCACGCTCGGCCTGGAACCCGCGGGCTGGGAGGTGGTCGCCTCGCCGACCGCGCTGCACGCGGGTGTCCTGGGCGCCGAACTGCTGGTCCTGGCGCTGCTGAGCCCCGAACTGCGCACCGCGGCCGAGCGCGCCCTGCACGAGGAGCCCTGCGCGCTGCGCGAGGTCTCGCTGCGCAGCACCATGCGGACCCTGCGCGGCAGTGACGTGTGGCGCGTCAACGAACCGGTGATGCTCGGGTCCGAACCCGAGGACGTGTGGCGCCAGGGCTGCTGGAGGTTCCTGCGCTACGACGGCGTGCGGCACGGCCGTCGGGTCGACGTGGTGTACGCGGTCAGGGCCGGGGGCAGATCCGGCACCGCGGTGCGCGCGGCCCTGGTGGACCGCGAGAGCGGAGCGGTGGTGGCCTCCTTCGGCGCGGTCACCCGCATCGAGCTGACCGGCCCGCCGCGCAAGCTCCTCCACCCGGGGGAGGCCGCCAGACGGGACGCCTGGCGGCGCGACGAGGCCAGGGCCGAGCTGAGCCTTCGGACCGCCCGGGAGCGCTCCGTCGTGTGGGACCTCGTCGCGGAGGCTTCCGACGGGAGCGCCCGGGACGAAGATGTTCGGGAGAGCGGGGGCCGGGGCGAACGCGTTCCGGGACAGCGCGGTCCGAGCGGGCACGGGGAGGTCGGCCGGGACGCGGCGCAGCAGGGTGCCGCGGAGCGGGACGCCGACGGAACGGAGCGGGGCGGGCGCGAACCGACCCCGGCCGGATGAGGGCGCGCCGACGGGCACCGGTCGCCGGTGCCCGTCGGCGGTGCCGCCGCGCACCCGGTCCGGACGTGACCCCGGTCCCGGCCCTTGGCCCGTACCGGACCCGGCCCGGGAACCGCTCCGGTGGTCAGCGGTCGGCTTCCGGCCCGAGCATCTGCCGCTGCCGCTCCACGGCGGCCTCGCTGAACTCCACGAGCATCGTCTCGTAGTCCTCCAGCTCGCCGTCCCCGATGACGGACGTGCTGCCGACGAGGTCGCCGTTGCGGTACATGAGGCTGACCATGCGGCTCCTGTCGTCCCCGGACTCCACCTCGACGGCGAAGGCCCGCGACTCGTCACCGATCCGCGGCACGTCCCCCAGGTCTCTGACGCCGTACTCGGTCGAGGTTCCGTCCTCGTGGGCGGCGGTGTACTCGTCGCAGCTCCGCGGCGGCGTGCTGGACAGCGCCTCCGCGGCCGTGGCCTCGTCCAGGCGCACCAGCATGTGCGTGACCGCGCCCTCGGGCCACTCGTAGGCCGCCACGGAGGCGGGGGAGTCGCGCACCCCGTCCAGAGCGGCCCACTGGTTGGCGGCGTCCAGGCACTCGGGCTTGTCGAGTTCGGCGGCGGCCCGCACCTGATCGCTGTAGCGCACTGTGGCAAGCTCGGAGTAGGTGCCGCGCTCGCTGCTCTCGGCCACGAAGGTGGCGTCGCGGACGTGCAGGGGCTGCGCCTCGTGCAGTGCCTCCGCGGCCTCGGCGCCGGGGTCGGCGGCCTGCCCGTCGGCGCCGCCACCGCACGCGCTCAGCAGGACCGCGACGGGCACGGCCACGGGAACGGCCCATGACCGGACGAGTCCTCGCCTCTCGCGCGGCCCGGGGAGCTGACCAGAGTCGTTCCGTGCCGAGTTCGTGGGGCAAGGACGCAAGTGCATGGTGATATCTCCTCGTTTGTGCGATATTTCCGCTGGGAGCGGTGACCGACCCGGACGCGAAGTCGCTGAGCGTGTCGCGGGGTTAGCACAAAGTATTGAGGAAGGACAACGGTGTCGGAGTCGAAATCGCCATATCTGCGGTCGGTGCTGGAGAGCATTCCGCCCTACAAGCCGGGCAAGAAGGTCGTCGGTCCCGACGGGCGCTCGGTCAAGCTGTCCTCCAACGAGAGCCCCTACGGGCCGCTCCCGTCGGTGCGTGAGGCCATCTCCGAGGCCGCGGCCGAACTCAACCGCTATCCGGACCCGGGCGCCGCCGAGCTCACCTCCGCGCTCGCCCGCCGCGTCGGAGTCCCCGAGGAGCACCTGGCCCTGGGCGCCGGTTCGGTGGGCCTGCTCCAGCAACTGCTCGAAGCCGTCGGCGAGCCCGGCGCCGAGGTCGTCTACGCCTGGCGCTCCTTCGAGGCCTACCCGCTGCTCGCCGAGCTGGCGGGGGTCACCTCGGTGCGGGTCCCGCTCCGGGACGAGGCGCACGACCTCGACGCGATCGCCGACGCGGTCACCGAGAACACCCGCATGGTGCTCGTGTGCAACCCCAACAACCCCACCGGCACCACCGTGCGCGAGGAGGAACTGGCCGCCTTCCTGGACCGGATCCCCGAGAGCGTCCTGGTGGTCCTGGACGAGGCCTACCGCGAGTACGTGCGCGACCCGCGGGTGCCCGACGGCGTCTCCCTGTACCGAGACCGGCCCAACGTCGCCGTGCTGCGCACCTTCTCCAAGGCCTACGGGCTCGCCGCCGTGCGCCTGGGCTTCCTCGTGGGGCACCCCCCGGTGACCGCCGCGGTCCGCAAGACCCTCGTCCCGTTCGCGGTGAACCACCTCGCCCAGGCCGCCGGGATCGCCTCCCTGGCCGCCGAGGACGAGCTGCTGGAGCGTGTGGCGGCCACCGTCGAGGAGCGCGGGAGGGTGCGCGACGCGCTCATCGCCTCCGGGTGGACGGTTCCGCCGACCGAGGCCAACTTCGTATGGCTGCGGGTGGACGAGGACACGCTCGACTTCGCCGAGGCGTGCGCGCGGGAGGGCGTCTCCGTGCGCCCGTTCGCGGGGGAGGGCGCCCGGGTGAGCCTGGGCACCCCCGAGGAGAACGACGCGTTCCTGGCCGTGGCCACCTCCTACGGCAAGCGCCGTTAGCCCGGCCGTGCCGGTTCCCCGCACGGTCCGCAGGGGCGGTGCGGGGGACCGGATGGTGACTCCTGCGGGTTCTGAGGTGGTGGCTGCTGTGGGTTCCGAGAGGGTCGGGCTCGCGGAGGCGCTGGAACTCCGGGCGTCGCCGGAGCGGGCAGCCGAGGCGGTCCGCTCGGTCAGCGCGCGCGTCGTCGCCCTGGACACCCGGTACGGCGCCCGCGACACCGTGGACGCCGCGGCGCGCGCCGCGGCCCGCGCCCGAGGGGCGGTCCGCACGCGTCTGCCCGACTCGGCGGACGTGCTCGCCGCGACCGCCGAACTGCACCAGGTCACCGGTTGGGTGGCCTTCGACGCCGAGCGCCAGCGCCTGTCCCGGCGGATGACCCTGACGGCGCTGGCCGCCGCGCGCGGGGCGGGCGACCTCTCCATGGAGTACTTCGCGCTCAGCCAGCTGGCGATGCAGGACGTCCACCTGTGGCGGCCGACCGAGGCCCGGCGGGTGTGCGAGGAGGCGCTGGCGGCGGGAACGGCGGGGAGCGTGCGTACCCTGTTCACCCTGAGGCTGGCGCGTGCCGTGGCCCAGGAGGGCGAGCGAACCCGGGCACGGAAGCTGCTCGGGGAGACCCTCAGCCGTTACCTGGAGGGGCCGCGCCGGGGCGATCCGGCATGGACGTGGTGGCTGACCGAGGCGGAGATCACCTGGCACCTGGCCATGGTCAGCGCCGACGCCGGTGAGCCGGGCACGGCCGCCGAGTCCTTCGCCCGGACGGTGGAACTGGTCCGGGCGGACGGACGGTCCGCAGGAGCGGAGGAGGCGGACGGGAGCGGCCGGTTCGTGTTCCACGCCGCGGTGAGTCTGCTGTGGGCGCTGGCCCGCGCCCGGTCGTGGGAGGAGGCGGAGGCCGTGCTGGTGCGCGACGTGCTGCCCCGCCTGGGAGAGGTGTCGTCGGTGCGCTGTGAGCGGCTGCTCGCCGAGGTGGTCCGGCGGCTCGACACGGCGCGGGGCCGCCCCTCCCTGCGGGACACCGCGCGGTGGTGCGCGGAACGGTCCGGCGTGGGAGTTCCGGAGGTCCCGGTGTAGGTCCTCGCGGCCCTGCCGCCGCGCGGCCGAAGGTTGTCCACGGGCTGTGGACGGGGACGCGCGTCCTCCCGTCCGCGGCCCGGGGGACAGGTCGGCGGGGTCCGCGGGGCACTCGGCCCGCGGACGGCCGGGGAGTCGCGCGGCGTCCGGCCGGAGGGCGGCGGTGACCCGTGCCGCCGACCGCGGCGGGCCCGGGGTTCACCAGCCCGTGGCGGCCACGACCCGGGCGGCGACCTCCTCGACGGTGCGGTCGTCCGTCGCCACGCGCACGGTCCCCGCGGGCGCCTCGGCGTCCAGGCGCACTGCCGCCCTCAGGCCGCGTTCGACGTGGGGGAGCAGCTGTGAGCCGGTCTCGCGCACCGCCAGGCGGGCGCGCATGGTGGCCTCGCCCGCGGTGAGCAGGATCCGGGTCACCCCGATGTCCCCGCCGCCCATGGCGCGGCGGAGCATGTCCCCCTCCAGCACGCTGACGGTGTTGGTGTAGACGAGGCGGTGGTGGCCGAGGGCCGCGTAGTTGGCCCAGATCGCCGCGACGTTGCGTTCGGTGATCCCACTCCGGTGGGGGTCGCCGGGCGGGGCCGGATGCACCTGGTCCATGTAGTCGCCCTCCAGGACGCAGTGGGCGATTCCGTGCCGCTGGAGGATGACGGAGACCTCCCAGCCGATCGTGGTCTTGCCGGTCCCCGAGCCGCCGCCGATGAGGAGGAGGCGTCGGCGCCCGGTCCCGGCGTCGCCACTGCCGTCGCTGCCGTCGTTACCGCATCCGCTGTCCGGAGCGCTGCCGCCGCCGTGGTCGTCCATGCGCGCAAGCCTGTCAGACGGGCGGTCGCGGGTCACCGGAATTATCCACAGCCTGTGGACGGTGGCTGGTGGGGGCA
>NZ_LEKI01000165.1:0-12463 GCF_001029525.1 Nocardiopsis sp. RV163
GTCTCAACGTCCGGGGCCCCCCCGGCTGCCCACGACGCGCACCAGGTCCCGTTCCTCCAGCCGCGCGAGCAACTGGGAGGCGGTCACCTTGGAAAGGCCGGTACGCGTTCCCAGCTGCGTCCTGGTCAAGGGCCCCGCGGACAGGAGCAGTTCCAGTGCCGCGCGGTCGTTGAGCTGGCGTAGCAGCCGGGGAGTCCCCGGACGTTGAGACATAACCGTGACACCTCACCCTGTTTTTATTAGGAAAGTTTCCTGTTAATTTAGCTCACAACCTCACAGGAGGTCACGTCCTCGTAAGGCCCGCTTCGGGCCCTTCCGATACTCGCTGGGCCCTCCCGGTACCCGCTCCGGCGGGGCGGCCAACGTGCTATCCCAGCACAACCCCCACAAGACGTCGAACCGCGGGGTGATTCCCACGATCATCCCAGGCCGGTTCGAGCACAGGCGTCGCACCCCGGCGCGTCGTGCGAAGGGAGAAGAGATACAGATGAGGTTCCCCAAGATCGCCGCGGCCACGGCCGTGGTCCTGCTCGCCTCAGCGTGCGGCGGCTCCGACTCCGGTGACGGGGGCGGCGAGGCCGACAGCCTGACCGTCTGGGTCATGGGCACCTCCCAGGAGCCCCTCGTCGAGTACTTCGAGGACGTCGAGGCGCGCTTCCAGGAGAGCAACCCGGACGTGGCCGTCGAGGTCGAGTTCATCCCCTGGCCCGACGCGCAGGAGGCCATCACCAACGCCCTCGCCGGCGGCGACGCCCCCGACGTGCTGGAGGTCGGCAACGACCAGGTCCCGAACTGGGCCGCGCAGGGCGCCCTCATGGACATCACCGAGCAGGTGAGCGGCTGGGACGCCGCCGCCGGCATCGACGAGAACGCCCTGGAGTCCGGTGTCTACGAGGGCGTGCAGTACGGCGTTCCGTGGTTCTCGGGCGTGCGCACCCTGTACTACCGCGCGGACTGGCTGGAGGAGGTCGGCCACGAGCCGCCGACGACCTGGGACGAGTTGGTCGAGGTGGCCGGGGCCATCGAGGAGGAGTACGACGTCCCCGGCTTCGCCGCGCCGACCGACTTCACCAACGGCATCGCCAGCTTCATCTGGAGCAACGGCGGCTCGATCGCGGAGCAGAACGGCGAGGAGTGGGAGGGCAAGCTCACCGACCCCGCCACCGTCGAGGCCGTCGAGTTCTACGCCAGCCTGACCACCGACGGCATCTCGCCGCAGGACTACGTCGGCCAGAACGAGCTCATCGCACTGGCCGACATGGCCAACAGCGAGCTGGGCATGTACATCGACGGCGGCTGGGCGGTCGGCTCCATGGAGGAGCAGGCCGCGGACCCCGCGGTCATGGAGCACATCGTCGCCGCGCCCATCCCCGGCGCCGAGGGCATGGCCCCGGCCCTCGCCGGCGGTTCCGCCCTGACGGTGTTCACCACCACCGAGCACCCGGACCTGGCCTTCGAGCTGCTCACCGTCCTCGGCGACGAGGAGGGCGGCAAGGGCTACGCCGACGTCGCGGGCTTCTTCCCGGCCTACCCGCACCTGCTGGAGAGCGAGGAGTACCAGCAGGACCCCGCCACCGCCGCTGCCGCCGAGCAGATGCAGAACATCAGGTTCTTCCCGACCACCCCGCGCTGGACCGCGGCGGACCAGGACAACAAGATCCTGCCGGGCGCCGTCCTGGAGATCGTGCAGGGAGGCGACGCCGAGGAGGTCCTGACGGCGGCCAACGAGGAGCTGACCTCGATCCTCAACGAGCCGGTCGAGTAGCCCCCTCCGCCTGACTGAGTAGAGCTGCGCGCGGGCGGGGTCCAACGGCCCCGCCCGCCGCGGTCGGCCCACGCCTCGATTGAGAAGACCATGGCACAAACCGTCGAACCAGCGCCCGCGCGCGAGCGGGAGGAGGCCGCGAAGGCCCCCGCCTCCGAGCCCGCGCCTCGCCGCCGCGCGCTCCCCACCCCGTACCTGCTCATCGCACCGGCTCTGATCCTCCTCGCGGTCGTGCTGCTGTGGCCGATCGTGCAGATGGTGTGGTACTCGCTCACCAGCTTCACCACCCGCAACCTCCTGCCCAACCAGCCCGGCCCGGCCTGGAACGGCTTCGCCCACTACCAGACGCTGCTGACCGACCCCGAGTTCTGGGGGATCCTGCGCAACACGGTCGTGGTCTGCGTGCTGATGGTCGGCATCACGATGGTGCTGGGCACTCTCGTGGGGCTGCTGCTGAACAAGCTCCCCAAGTGGTTCTCGGGGTTCGTGGCCCTGGGCATGATGCTCGCCTGGGCCACCCCAGCGCTGAGCGCCTCCCTGGTCTTCCGCTGGCTGTTCCTGCCCGAGCGGGGCCTGGTCAACGTCATCCTGGACCGGATGCCGGACTGGCTGGTGGGCGGCGGATGGCTGCAGTACAACTGGTTCCTCGAACCGCTCCCGCTGTTCTCGATCCTCATCACCGTGATCGTCTGGCAGTCCTTCCCCTTCGTGGCCGTCTCCGTGCTCGCCGGGCTCAAGAGCATCCCCTACGAGCTGTACGAGGCCGCGAGGATGGACGGCGCGGGCGGCTGGAAGGCCTTCTGGAACGTCACGTTCCCGATGCTGCGCCCGCTGTTCGCCCTGCTGCTGGTCCTCCAGATCATCTGGGACCTGCGCGTGTTCACCCAGCTCTACATCCTGGCGAACAGCTTCCAGAACAAGGACGTCTACCTGCTCTCGTACTACATCTACCAGCAGGGCTTCAGCGCCAGCCCGGCCAACTACGGCATGGGTTCGGCTATCGCGGTGGTCATGACCGTGATGATCCTCGCCGTCACCGCGTACTACCTGCGCATCATGATCCGCCAGGGGGAGACCCGATGACCGCGATCGACCAGACCTCCGCATCCGCCGTCCGCGAGCGCGCCACCGGAGGCCCCCGGAGGGGCGGCCCGAGCGGCTCCCGGCGCGTCTACCGCCGCGGCCCGCTGCGCCGGCTGCGGCGCCTGCCGCTGTACCTTGCCGGACTCGCGGTGTTCCTGTTCTCGGTGTTCCCCGTGTACTGGATGGTCATCACGGCCTTCAAGCCGGTGGGCGAGATCTTCACCCGCGACCAGACGATCTTCCCGACGGCGCCGACCCTGGAGCACTTCGACCGTGTGCTCAACGGCCAGCTGATCCCCGGGGTGAACTTCTGGCAGTTCCTGGGCAACAGCCTGTTCCTCACCGTGGCCTCCGTGGCCATGGGAGCGTTCCTGTCGCTGCTGGCCGCCGTGGCCGTGGCCCGGTTCCGCTTCCGGCTGCGCACCGCGTTCATCATCCTGCTGCTGGTGATCCAGATGGTGCCGATGGAGGCGATGATCATCTCCATCTTCATCAACTTCCGCCAACTGTCCGACGTCAGCGGCGTGGAGCTTCTCGGCAACCTGTCCGGCCTGCTCATCGTGTACACGGCCGTGTCACTGCCGATCACCATCATGATGCTGCGGGGCTTCGTGGCCGCGGTGCCCAAGGAGCTGGAGGAGGCGGCGGCCATCGACGGCGCCAGCGCCTGGACCGTCTTCTGGCGCATCCTGATGCCCCTGGTCGCGCCGGGCCTGGTCGCGGCGAGCATCTTCGCCTTCATCACCGCGTGGAACGAGTTCATCGTCGCGCTGACGTTCCTGGGCCGCAGTACCGACAACTACACGCTGCCGCTGACGCTGTCCTACTACTTCGGCCGGTTCGGCACCGAGTGGGGGCCGATCATGGCCGCCTCCACCCTGCTGACCATCCCCGTGATGATCTTCTTCCTGTTCGTCCAGCGGCGCATGGTCTCCGGCCTGACCATGGGCGCGGTCAAGGGCTGACCGCGTCCCTCCCGCCGGGGCGGGTCCCGCGACGGACACCGCGGGCCCCGCTCCGGGCGCGCACTCCCCCCGTTTCCCCGCCCTTCGTCTGCCCGACCACGGGCACCCCTTCGCTCACCGAACGGAGTTCGTCATGCCGTACGACCCGACCCTGGCGCGTCTGGCCAACGCCACGCTACTGGTGCCCTTCGAGTCCTACCAAGCCCCGCGCTGGGTCCTGGAGGGTCTGGCGGACGGGATCTCCGGCGTCTGTCTGTTCCACAACAACCTGGACGGCCCCGAGCAGGTGACCGCGCTCAACGCGACCTTGGCCGGGGTCACCGACACCCCGCTGATCTCCCTGGACGAGGAGGGCGGCGACGTCACCCGCATCGGCCAGGCGCAGGGCAGCGACTACCCCGGCAACGCGGCCCTGGGCGCGGTGGACGACCCCGGCCTGACCCGCGCCACCCTGCGCTCCCTGGGCGGGCGCCTGGCCGAGCTGGGCTTCAACCTGGACCTGGCGCCTTCGGTGGACGTCAACGTCGCCGACGACAACCCGGTGATCGGCACCCGCTCCTTCGGCTCCGACCCCGAACTGGTCGCCCGACACGCGGCGGCCGCCGTGCTCGGCCTCCAGGAGGCGGGAGTGGCCGCGTGCGCCAAGCACTTCCCCGGTCACGGCGCCACCTCCCAGGACTCCCACCACGTGCTGCCGCGTGTGGAGGCCGACGCCGACCTGCTGCGCCGCCGCGAGCTGCTGCCGTTCCGCGCGGCCGTGGAGGCGGGCGTCCGGTCGATCCTGACCGCGCACATCGAGATGCCGGGTCTGGGCGGCGAGGGCCCCGCCACTCTCACTCCGCGCATCCTCAACGACCTGCTCCGCGGCGAGTTGGGCTTCACCGGCACCGTGGTCAGCGACGCCATGGACATGCAGGGCGTCAGCGGACGGATCGGCATCCCCGAGGCCTGCGTGCGCGCGGTGGCCGCCGGGGTGGACCTGCTGTGCCTGGGCCGGTTCGTCTACGCCGACCAGGTCGAGCTGATCCGCGCCGCGCTGGTGGACGCGGTCCGGCAGGGACGCCTGTCCGGGGAGCGTCTGGAGCAGGCCGCCGGACGCAACGCCGAGCTGCGGAGCTGGGTCCGCACGGCCCGGACCCGGGTCCCGGACGTGCCCGCTGCCGAGGGGGTGGGCCTGGTCGGCGCCCGCCGGGCGGTGCGTGTGGAAGGGGACCTGCCGCCGCTGGCGGACCCCTACGTGGTGGAGGTGGACGCCCCCTCCGGCATGGCGGTGGGCGAGGTCCCCTGGGGCCTGTCCCCCTGGTTCCCGGGCACAGAGCGGGTCTCCCCCGACGTCGCGCACGCCGACCGGCTGGCCGCCAGTGCCCGGGACCGCGACCTGGTCGTGGTGGTACGGGACGCGCACCGCTACCCGTCCGCCCAGGCGCTCGTCAACCGCCTGCTCAGCGCGCACCCCGGCGCCGTGGTGGTGGAGATGGGGCTGCCCATCTGGCGGCCCGCCTGCGGCGCGCACGTGAGCACCTACGGCGCCGCGCACGTGAACGGGCTGAGCGCGGCGGAGCTGCTGGGGGCCCCGGTGAGCGCCCCCTCCCCCGGCGTGAACTGAGCGCCCCGGCTCCGCTCCGCGTCCCGGCCGGTCCGCGACCGGCCGGGACCGCGCGTTCGGGTGACGCTCGTCACCGCGGCGGACATACTGGGGCGGGACACCCCGCGAGCGGGAACGTCACCGATGTCCCCGCAACCCGGTAGGAGAAGTACCCTTGGCCTGAAGCATCCCGGTCGGCGGCGCTCCCGTCGAGGACCGGTGCCCCATTCGCCCACTTACACACGGCATAATCACAGCATGCGCCTTTCAGCCCGGGTCGACTACGCGCTACGCGCGGCGGCGGAACTCGCCGTCGCCGACGAGGGGCCGGTGACGGCCGAACAGCTCGCACGCGCGCAGGCCATACCCGGAAAATTCCTCGAGAACATCCTCACCCAGCTACGCCGGGCCGGTCTGGTACGCAGCCAGCGCGGCCCCGTCGGCGGCTACTGGCTGGCCCGTCCGGCGGGGGAGATCTCCCTGGCCGACATCATCCGCGCGGTCGACGGACCGCTCGCCAACGTGCGCGGGGAACGCCCCGAGCACGTGGACTACGACGGCGCGGCCCGCAGCCTCCAGCAGGTGTGGATCGCGCTGCGCGCCAGTGAGCGCGCGATCCTGGAGGGCGTCAACCTCCAGCACCTGGTGACCAACGAGCTGCCCGAGACGGTGCGCTCGCTGGCCGAGGACCCCGAGGCCTGGGTGAACCACACCCACCGCTGACCGCCGCCCCGCGCGCAGGTCCCGTGAACACCGAAGGAGCCGACCGTCTGGTCGGCTCCTTCGTCGTGGTCACGGTGACGATGGACGGACAGTTCCGAGGAGGGGTCAGACCCCCACCATGTCGGCGACTTGGGGAACGCGATCCGGTACCGGGTCGATGCCGAGGTCCTGGGCGGAGACGGGGTCGTTCGTGACCGCGTCACCCAGCAGCGCCGCCTCCTGGAGCTCGGCGAGGGCGAGCTGGTCGGAGACCTCTCTCAGTACCTGCGAGAGCGGGACGCCCAGCGCCCCGCAGATCGAGGAGAGCAGTTCGGAAGAGGCTTCCTTCTGCCCGCGCTCGACCTCCGACAGGTAACCGAGGGATACACGTGCATCGGCCGACACCTCACGGAGGGTGCGGCCCTGGCGCTGCCGGAGCCGCCTGAGCACGTCACCAAGTAGGTGACGAAGCAGGACCATCATTCGCGCTCCCTCCCACCGGTAGCGACCTTCATATACACCACCGTACCTGTCCCACGCCCGATTCGGGCACCTCTTGCCGTCCTGTTCGCTGGAGGGGGAACCCCGCCCAGGGGTGGTTTTGTTCCCAAGGGTGAGGAAAGGAAGAACAGCCCGGAAAGTTCAGTCCCGGGCGTTTCCTTCCGTGCTCCCGCGCACAGCGGTGTCCAGGAGCAGCAGCGCCCCCTCGACCGTGCGGTATCGGATACCCGCACGGTCCCCGGTGAAACGGAAACGGCGGCCCCGCGTGGCCCCGTCGGGCGTGGCGACGGACACAAAGACCGTACCGACCGGCTGGCCGTCCTGGGGGTCGGGTCCGGCCACCCCGGTGACCGCGACGCCGTAGTCGGAACCCAGCAGGCGGCGGACGCCGAGCGCCATGTGCCCGGCGACCTCCGGGTGGACGGCGCCGTGCTGGGCAAGCAGGTCCGCGGGGACGCCCAGGACACTGTGCTTGGCGTCGGTGGCGTAGGCCACGACGCCGCCCCGGTAGGTGACCGAGGCGCCCGGGATCGCGGTTAGGTGGGCGCCGACGAGGCCGCCCGTCAGCGACTCGGCGGTGGCGCAGGTGGCGTCGGCCGCGAGCAGGGCCCGGTGGGCGGCCCCGGCGGCGGCCAGTGCCGCGGCACGCGGGTCCGGGTCACCGGGGACCGGCCGGTCCCGCTCCTCCGTCACGCGGCGGGGCCTTTGCGGGCGCGCACCGCGTCGAACACGTAGGTCAGACCGGTCCACAGGGTGACCGCCAGCGCGGCGGCCATCACGACGTGCGCGAACCAGACGAAGACCTCGCTGAAGGGCAGCACCTGGAGCGGGAAGAGGTAGACGCTGATCGCGACGATCTGGAGGACCGTCTTGAGCTTGCCGCCCTGGCTGGCCGGCATGACCACGTAGCGCAGGACCGCGAAGCGCAGCGCCGTGATGCCCCACTCGCGGACCAGGATCGCGATGGTCACCCACCACCACAGGTCGCCCTGGAGGGAGAGCACCACCAGCGCGGAGCCGGTGAGCGCCTTGTCGGCGATGGGGTCGGCGATCTTGCCGAAGTCGGTGACCAGGTTGCGGCGGCGGGCGATCTCGCCGTCGACCCGGTCGGTGATGGCGGCCAGCACGAAGACGGAGAAGGCGGCGAACCGCCACCACGAGCCGTCCAGGAACATGAACCACACGAAGAGCGGGACCATGACCAGACGACTCATCGTGAGGATGTTCGCGATGTTCCACAGGGGAACGCGGGGGGCGGGGGTCGCCGCAGGGTCGGGGGTGCTCATCTGTCCGCGGCTTCCCCGTGGGTGTCGTCCTGCTCCGCGATGAGGTCGGCCCCGGCCGACTGGATGACGGTGGCGCGCACCAGGTCGCCGACGGCCAGGCCCTCGCCGTAGAGGATCGTGCTGCCGTCCACCTCGGGAGCCTGGTGCTCGGAGCGGCCCTCGTAGGCGCCCTCCTCCAGCACGGTCTCCACCAGGACGGTGACCTCGGAGCCGACCCGTTCCTCGGCGCGCTGGGCCATCAGCTCCTCGGAGAGGCGGTTGAGCCGGTCCACGCGCTCGGCGACGACCTCCTCGGGCAGCTTGCCCCCGTGGCCGAAGGCCTCGGTGCCCTCCTCGTCGGAGTAGCCGAACACTCCGATGGCGTCCAGCCGGGCCTCGGACAGGAAGGAGACCAGGTCCTCGAACTCGGCCTCGGTCTCGCCGGGGAAGCCCACGATGAAGTTGGAGCGCGAGCCGGCCTCGGGAGCGCGCTCGCGGACCGTGTCCAGCAGCTCCAGGAAGCGCTCGCGGTCGCCGAAGCGGCGCATGCGGCGCAGGAGGGTGCCGCTGGCGTGCTGGAAGGACAGGTCGAAGTAGGGCACCACGCCGGGGGTCCCGGTGAGCACGTCCACCAGGCCGGGGCGGACCTCGGCGGGCTGGAGGTAGCTGACCCGGACCCGCTCCAGGCCCTCGACGGCGGCCAGGCGGGGCAGGAGCTTCTCCAGGGCTCGCACGTCGCCCAGGTCCTTGCCGTAGGAGGTGGAGTTCTCACTGACCAGGAACACCTCGCGCACGCCCTCGGAGGCCAGCCACTCGGCCTCGCGCACGATGTCGTCGGGGCGGCGTGAGAGGTAGGCGCCCCGGAATGTCGGGATGGCGCAGAAGGTGCAGCGCCGGTCGCAGCCGGAGGCGATCTTGAGGTTGGCAACCGGTCCGCCGACCAGGCGGCGGCGCGGGACGGAGGCGCGGTAGGGCAGCTCGGTGCCCTCGGCCCCGGCGGAGTCGGCGAAGCTGGCGTGGCCGGGGACGTGGGCCTGGGAGGCGTCGCGCTCGGCCGGACTGATCGGCAGCAGCGTGCGCCGGTCGCGGGGGTCGTGCGGGACCAGGGTCCGCCCGGCCACGACGTCGTCGAGCCGGTCGGTGATGGCGGCGTAGTCGTCGAAGCCGATGACCTGGGCCTCGGGCAGGGCCTGGGCCAGCTCGGAGCCGTAGCGCTCGGCCATGCACCCGGCGGCGACGACTCTGCCGCCGTTCTCCGCCGCTTCCAGGAGGGTCTCGATGGAGTCCTGTTTGGCCGCGTCGATGAACCCGCAGGTGTTGACGATGGTGACGTCGGCCTCGGTGTCGCCCTCGACGAGGTCCCAGCCGCCAGCGGACAGGCGCCCGGCCAGCTCTTCGGAGTCGACCTCGTTACGCGCACACCCCAGGGTGACGAGTGAGACAGTACGGCGCGATGACATGGCTTCCAAGCGTGTGGGAGAGCTTCGGGTGGCGCGGGGGCCGTCCCGGACCGGTCGTCCGTGCTCGGTGCACGGCGTGGTCCGGCGCCGCCCGCAGCCACCCACATTACCTTGGTCGGCTCACCCGCCCGTACCCCGGCCCGGATCGCTCCGGGCCGGGGCGCGGTCCGGTCACTGCCGCACACCGTCCGGGCCTATGGCGATCTCCTTGACCTCGCCCGGAAGACCGAGGGGGCCGGAGCCCTCGCCGTCGACGGTCACGCTGACCGCCCCCGCGTCGCCGACCCACAGGTTGAGCATGTCCTCGGTCACGTACTCCTTGACGTCGCCCTCCAGCAGGTAGCCGACGTAGAGGTCCTCTCCTTCGGCCCCGGTGACCTCGACCCAGCTGCGCCCGGAGGCGCCGAGTTCGACGGTGAACTCGACGGGCCCCCGCTCCGCCGCGGCCTCCTCCGCCCCCATGGCGGAGTCGACGGTCCTCTCGGTGACGGAGGAGTCGAAGGCAGAGCGCAGCGGGTTGCCCGCGTCCCAGTCCTGCCAGGTGCGGACCCCGACGAAGAGCGCCAGTAGGAAGATGGCCCCGACCACGGCCCAGGGCCAGTGGCGGCGGACGGCGTCGAGGGGCCGGGGCCTCGCGGCGATGACCACGGGACGGGTGACGGGGCCTCCCCGGCCGTGCCTGCCGCCCCGGGCCCCGCCCCACTGGGGCCCGCGGGCCCGGGACCCGCTGCTCCGGTACCTGCCGTCGGCGTGCCCGCCCCGCACGGGTCCGGTCCGCGCGGTGCCGACGTCGGCGCCCCCGTCCTCGGGCGCTCCGCCCTCGGGCACTCCGTCCTCGGGCGCCCGGGCACGGGGGCGGCGCCCCTCCGAGGTCTCGCGGGGGCCGGGGATCCACCCGGCCAGCCGCGACCTGCGGGGACCACGGCGCTCCCGGGGCTCCTCGTCGGGCTGGCGCGTCAGGAACTGCCTGCGTTCGAAGTGGCCCCAGCGCTGGGCTCCGACTCCGGAGTCGTCCTCTCCGAAGCGGTGGGCCATCACCGCCTCCCCGTCCTCCCCGGGACGGGTCTCGGCGCGCGCCGCGGCGGCCACGCGGGCCGCCTCGGGCACGGACGCCGGATGACGCTGCGGGGCGACGAAGGCGGGTACGGCGCGGGACGCGTGCTCGCGGTCGTACTCGGCCAGAAGCGGTGCCGGGTCCAGGCCGAGCGTGCGGCAGATGCCGCGGATGTGGCCGCGTGCGTAGAAGTCCCCGCCGCAGGAGAAGAAGTCCTCCTGCTCGATGGCCCTGAGGACGGGTTCCCGGATGCGTGTACGGATGCTGAGGTCCGCGACCGTGTACCCCGCCGCGACCCGGGCGGCGGACAGGGTCTGACCGATCGTCGCCATGCGCACTCCCCCCGCGACTGTGTGTAGCTGCAAGAGACCACTCTGCCGTCCGGGGCGTTTTCGCGCAGGTCACCACGCCCCATGAAGCCTCCAAGATCCCGCCAAATCGGGCATGCCTGTTTTTAAGGGATTCCAGTGGAGTTTCGGGAAAGGCCGCGACACGGGGCCTGAAGCCCGACTTCCCGGGTGCCGGTCGGCGCCCGCGCGCCGCAGCGCGGGGGCGGCGGCGCGGGTCAGGAGCCCCGGATGCCGGCCAGCACGGCGGGCAGGTCGTCGGGCTGGACGAGCACGTCGCGGGCCTTGGATCCCTCACTGGGTCCGACCACGTCGCGGCTCTCCATGAGGTCCATGAGGCGGCCCGCCTTGGCGAAGCCCACGCGCAGCTTGCGCTGGAGCATGGACGTGGACCCGAACTGGGTGGTGACCACCAGCTCGACGGCCTGCAGCAGCAGGTCCAGGTCGTCGCCGATCTCCTCGTCGATCTCCTTCTTCTTGGTGTCGGGGACGGCCACGTCCTCGCGGTAGCTGGGCTCGGACTGCTTCTTGCAGTGGTCGACGATCGCCCGGATCTCCTTCTCCCCCACCCAGGCGTTCTGGAGGCGGATGGGCTTGCCCGCGCCCATGGGGAGGAAGAGCGAGTCGCCCTTGCCGACCAGCTTCTCGGCGCCGGGCTGGTCGAGGATGACGCGGCTGTCGGAGAGGCTGGAGGTGGCGAAGGCCAGGCGGGAGGGCACGTTGGCCTTGATCAGGCCGGTGACGACGTCGACGCTGGGCCGCTGGGTGGCCAGCACGAGGTGGATCCCGGCGGCGCGGGCGAGCTGTGTGATGCGCACGACGGCGTCCTCCACGTCGCGGGGCGCGACCATCATCAGGTCGGCCAGCTCGTCCACGATGACCAGCAGGTAGGGGTAGGGCTCGTACTGGCGCTCGCTGCCGGGCGGGGCGGTCAGCTCCCCCGTGCGCACGGCGGCGTTGAAGTCGTCCACGTGCCGGTACCCGGAGGCGGCCAGGTCGTCATAGCGCCGGTCCATCTCCCCCACCACCCACTGGAGGGCCTCCGCGGCCCGCTTGGGGTTGGTGATGATGGGGGTGATCAGGTGCGGGATGCCCTCGTACATGGTCAGCTCGACCCGCTTGGGGTCGACCAGGATCATCCGCACCTCGTCGGGGGTGGCGCGCATCATCAGCGAGGTGATGAGCCCGTTGATGCAGGTGGACTTGCCCGCGCCGGTGGCGCCGGCCACCAGGACGTGCGGCATCTTGGCCAGGTTCGCGACCACGTTGGAGCCCTCGACGTCCTTGCCCAGGCCCACCAGCATGGGGTGGTCGTCGGAGGTCGCCGCGGGCGAACGAAGCACGTCGCCCAGGCTCACCAGGTCCTTGTCGGTGTTGGGGATCTCCACGCCGATGGCGGACTTGCCGGGGATCGGCGACTGGATGCGCACGTCGGCGCTCTTGACGGCCAGGGAGATGTTCTTGGCCAGGGCGGTGACCTTCTCGACCTTGACCGCGGGGCCCAGTTCGATCTCGTAGCGCGTCACCGTCGGCCCGCGGGTGAAGCCGGTGACGTCGGCGTCGATGTTGAACTGGGTGAACACCCCCGACAGGGCTTCGACGACCTCGTCGTTGGCCTTGGTGCGCGGCTTGACGGGGCTGCCGGGCTTGAGCATGGTCGGCGCGGGCAGCTCGTAGTCGCCCTCCACCACGCGGGAGGGGATGGTGAGCTGCTCGGTGGCGGCGGGGGCCGGGGT
>NZ_LEKI01000166.1:0-12419 GCF_001029525.1 Nocardiopsis sp. RV163
CCGCCCCCGCCTCCCCCCGCGCGAGAAAGGACCCCATGAGCGACTGGATCGACTACTCCCAGAACCGGAAGATCCGGGAACTGGAGGAGAGTCTGGGTTCGGCCCACTACCAGATGGCCGCCGAACGCCGCAGGATGCGCTCGGAGCTGTCCCGGGTCCGGGGCACCCTCGAACAGAGGCTGGACCGCGTCTCGGCCTCCCTGGACGCCTTCATCGAGCTCAGCGACGTGCGCGCCGTCCTGGCGATGTTCGACGGAGCCGCCCTGGCCCGCCACCGCACCCTCCAGATGCTGGACGGCGTGCCCCTCCCCAGCCTGGACCTGGAGGACGTCCCCGGCTACTGGCTGGTCCCGGCCGCTTTCGGCCTGCACGCGCTGCTGGAGGGCGACACCGCCGCCGCCCGCCGCCGCTTCGACGAGGCCGCCCGGCGCGACGCGGAGCGCGCGGGCCACTTCGCGGCGCTGGCCACCGCCCTGACCAGTGCGGACCACGCCCGCGCCACGGACGCCGCCGCGACCGCCGGGCTGCTCCCGCGCCTGCCCTACCCCGACGAGGAGGTGACCCGGGGCCAGCGCGCCCTGTGGCTGCTGACCGCCGACGGCTCCTTCGGCGACGACGCCCGGCGGCACCTGCTGCTGTCCACGCTGCGCGCCTGGTCCGAGGCAGGGGTCGGCGTCCCGGCCTCCGCGGGTCTGTACGCCCTGACAGGGGACGCCTCCGGCGCCTCCCCCTCCCCGGCCTCCGGCGGGAAGGCGTCCGGCGGTCTGGCCGGGCGCGCCGGGGCCGCGCGGCGCATCACCGCTCTGCGCGAGGGCGTCGCCCGCGTCGTCGCGCTCGACGGGGATGACGCCTCCCCCTCCGTGCTCGCCCCCGACGAGGTCAGCGCCGCGTTCCTCGACGACACCCTGCGCCTGCTCGTGGAGGAGGGCAGCCCCGAGGAGGCCCCCCTACTGACCCGCGCCCGCGAACTGCGCGCGGTCATCGAGAGCAGCGGCGAGGGCGGGCCGCCGCAGCGGTGGACCGACCCCGTGGGCACCGTCGCCGCCCTGCTCGGCGACGATTTGGTCCGCCAGGACGCGCCGCCCCACCGCCGCACCTTCGCCCTGGCCCTGCAGCGCCCGACCGTGGCCGAGCTCGCCGAGGAGCTGATGCGCGAGGCCGCCGCGCCGGTGGAGGACTCCACGACCCTCCAGGCGCAGGGCGTTCGGGTGACGGTCTCCTCCCACGGCGCCGAACCCCGGGAGCTGGAGCGCGCCCGCACCCGGCTGCGCGGGCGCTGGCACGACACCGGCTCCGCCCGGACCTACGCGTGGGGCCTCCTCGCCACGGCGTGCCTTCTGGCGCTGCTGGGGCTGACGTCGGGCAGCGGCCTGGTCTGGTTCCTGTGCGCGGCCGCCTCGGCGGGAGCCGGGGTCGCGCTGGTGGTCGACCGCTCCAGGCGCGCCGAGGCCCGGAACACCGCCGAGGCGACCGTGCGGCGGCTGGACGTCCAGGTCGCCGAGGCCGCCGAGAGGTGGCGCGAGTCGCTGCTGGCCTCCGAGGAGCACGCCGTCACGGCCGAGAACGAGGCGGGACGGATCTACCGCCTGCTCAGCAACGAAGACGATTGAGGACACGAGGGGACATGGGACTGTTCTCCGCGCGGATCAAGCTCCGCAGCGACCCGCAGGGCTTCTTCCAGGGCCCGATGGCACACGCGCTGGCCTCCGGCGCGCACATGCCCACGGCCAACGGCGGGGTGTGGAACGCGGTGCACTCCTCGTGCTCGTGCTGCGACGCCCAGGACGAGCGGGACAAGCTGCGCGACTCCTGGGGCGTCACCGACCACGCGGGCTGGGACGGGACGCTGCGCCTGCTGACCGACGACGCGCGCCCCGCGACGGCGTTGTCGATCGTGCTGGACCTGCGCGCCCGGGCCATGGCGCAGGCCCCCGGGTGGCCCTTCGACGCGGGCATCTGGCCGGACCTGATCGTGCGCTGGTGCCAGGAGCAGGGCGCCGCACCGGGCCTGTACGAGGATCTCGTGGCGGCGGCCGCTCAGGTCTGGGAGTACGAGGAGCGCATGGTGCGGGACGGGGTGCTGCCCCCGGGCACACCGGTGCGCACGGCGCGCGCCTACGACTTCGGGCGGGCGGTCAACCTCGCGCGGTGGGGCGTCAACGCCGGATACGCCGACGAGCGCGCGGCGCACGCGCACATCCTGCGGGCGGGCGCGCAGTCCATGCGCTACCACGGGTCGTGGCAGGAGATGTCCGCCGGGTTCGTGCTGGGGCGGGCGATGGCCTTCGACGAAGGCGCGTTCGGCCCCTACTACACCGACTCGGCGCGGGCGCACGCGGTGTTGGCCGGAGATCCGCGGAGCCCGTGGCTGAACCTGCCCTGGCGCATGTGAGGGGCGGTGCGGGTCAGGCTCGGCCGTGCACCGGTCCGGCCACGAGCAGGCGCATCTCCAGCGGCAGGTCGCGGATTCCCCGGGTGGTCAGCCCGGCCGAGCGCAGCAGCGCCTCGTACTCTCGCTCGGTGCGCTCGGCCCCGGTGGTCATCACCATCATGTGCGCGTCCAGGACGGCCGTGAGCCAGGCGGCCCCCTCGTCGGGCAGGACGCGCTCGGCGATCAGCACCAGCCCGCCGGGGGCCATCGCCTCGCGGCAGTGGCGCAGCACGGTGCGGGCGTCCTGGTCGGACCAGTTGTGCAGGACCCGGCTGAGCAGGTAGGCGTCGGCGCCCCGGGGCACGCCCCGCAGGAAGTCGCCCTCCACCAGCTCGCAGCGCCCCGCATCGACGTACGCGCCGAGGCGGGCACGGGCGGCGGCCAGCGCGGGCGGGCGCTCCACCAGCACCCCCCGGGCGTGCGGAGCCCGGGCCAGGACGGCGGCCAGGAGTTCGCCGTCCCCTCCCCCGAGGTCGACCACCGTGCGGGCGCCGGTGAAGTCGTGGACGTCGGGGAGGGCGGTGGAGAAGCGGCCGCTCGCGGCCATCCCGGCCGTGTAGCGCGCCGCGTCGTCGGGGTGGCGCTCCAGGTGGGTGAACACGTCGGTGCCGTGGGCGGCCTCGAAGGCGGTGCCGCCGGTGCGCACGCTCTCGTCCAGGCGCGCCCACGCGGCGGTGAACATGTCGCTGTCGTAGAGCAGCGCCAGGTCGGCCATGCCCGAGGGGTGGTCCCGGCGCAGGGCGGCGCCGACCTCCGTCGGCCGGTAGCGCCCGTCGCGGTGCTCCACGACCCCCACGGCCGCGAGCAGGCGCAGCAGGCGTTCCAGGCGGTCGGGGCGCAGGTGCAGTCCGGCGGCCAGGGCCGCGGCGTCGGCGGCGCCCCTGGCGAGGCGGTCGAGCACGCCCAGTTCGACCGCGGTGGCCACCGCCCGGGCCACCCACGGTCCGGTCATGAGCCGCAGCACCTCGCGTTCGGCGGATCCGTCCCCCGTCATCCCCACCTCCGTCAACAGGCCCTCAGAGCCAACCGTTGCGACGAAAGACAACGTAGAGGCTCAGGCTCGACAGCGCCATGAGGGCCAGGGTCAGCGGCCAGCTGAACGCCCAGTGGTAGTCGCCTCCCGGGGAGATGTTCATGCCGTAGACGGAGGAGATGAGGGTGGGCACGACCAGGATGCCGCCCCAGGAGGAGACCTTCTTCATGGCCTCGTTCTGCGCCTGGTCGATGAGGGCGCTGTTGACCGACATGATGTTCTGCAGAAGCTGGCGGAAGCCGTCCACGCGCTCGCGCACGGCGGCGACGTGGTCGGCGACGTCGCGCAGGCGGTGGTGCAGCTCGCCCCGCCCTTCGGCGGGGATGCGGAAGGGGTCGGCCGAGGCGAAGCCCCGTCGGCGCGTCGGGGGTCGGACGCCCTCAGGCTCGGCGAGGGCGTCGGCGAACGGCCGCGTGTCCGGGGGGCCGGTGTGTTCGGGGCGCTCGGGGCGTTCGGGGCGTTCGGAGTCGTGGGTCAGCGGACCCATGAGCCTGTCCAGGACGGTTCCGAGGGGTTCCACGGCGCGGGAGAGCAGGATGACCTCGCGGGCGAGGCTGTAGGTGCGCCGCGAGGCCCGGGAGTCGCCGCCGAAGACCTGGTTCTCCACCTCGTCGATGTCGTCCTGGAGTTCGGAGACGACGGGCGCGTAGCCGTCCACGACCAGGTCCAGGACGGCGTGCACCACGGCCAGGGTGCCGTGTGCCAGGACGCGGGGCTCCGCCTCCAGCAAGTCGCGGACGCTCTCGAAGTCCACGCAATCGGTGTGGCCGATGGTGACCACGAAGTCCCGTCCGGCGAAGAGGTGGAGCTCGTCCACCTCGACCGACTCGCGCACGGTGTCGTAGCGGGCCGGGCGCAGCACTAGGAAGAGCACACCCCGGTAGACCTCGGCCTTGGGGCGCTGGTGGGCGACGATGGCGTCCTCCAGGGCCAGGGAGGGCAGGCCGAAGAGGCGTGCGACCTCGGTGAGCTGGTCGCGGTGGGGGGCGGTCATGCTGATCCAGGCCATGAGGCCGGGGTCGCTCTCGGCGGCGCTGCGGGCCTCGGCGACGGTGGCGGTCTCGCGCTCGCGGCGCCCGTCGCGGTAGAGGACCGCGCGGACCGGGCCGGGCGAGCCGCGCTCGGGCAGCGCGGCCCTCCTGCGGCCCAGGTCCATGATGCGTTCCGGCGCGGAGTCGCTCATGCGTGGTGTCTCCCCTCCCGTGCGTGGTCGAACGCAGCGCTGTCCCGCCGGCACCGGACCTTCGGGCGAACGCTCTCAGGAGGGACTGCCCCGAATGGGGCGGCGGCAGTCGGGTCGGACCCGGACGGGGGCCTCAGCCGCGCAGCCCCGAGGCGCGGACCGTGATGTTGAGCCGCCCGTCCAGGCCCAGGCCGGGCGGCGCGGTACCGGGCCTGGTGCGGGGGACGCCGTGGTAGGCCATGCGGGAGGGGCCGCCGAAGACGAACAGGTCCCCGCTGCGCAGTTCGACGTCGGTGTGGGGGCGGTTGCGGGTCTCGGTGTTGCCGAAACGGAACACGCAGGTGTCGCCGAGGCTGAGGGAGACCACGGGTTCGCCGGAGAGTTCGTCGCGGTCCTGGTGCATGCCCATGCGCGCGTCGGCGTCGTAGAAGTTGACGAGGGCGACGTCGTAGGGGTCGGCGTCCGGGCCGGGCGGGGCGCCGTAGGCGGCCTCCACGGCCCGCCCGGCAAGGGCGCCGAGCAGGTCGGGGAAGGGCTGGACGGGTGTGCCGTCGGGCAGGAGCCGCGCGTAGGAGTAGGCCTGCCGGTGCCGGGAGGGCCCGGAGCCCCGCCGCTCGGCGTGGGGATTGGGCCCCGGCGACCAGTGCCACCCCAGGCTGACCGTCCGCACGCTCATCACCCCGCCGCGCGGCATGGCGTGGCGGCGCATCCCGGCGGGCCCGCGCGCCCAGTCCCGGCAGCGCCGGACCAGGTCGGCCTGCTCCTCGGGGTCCAGCCAACCGGGCACGTGCACGGCGCCGGGCCCCACCTGGGCGGGCGGTCGGTCGAACAGCGCGTCGCTCATGTCCCCCATGCTGCCCCGCCCCGGCGGCGGGCGCCAGCGCGGGGCGGACGGGGCGGTCAGCGGCGCAGGAGCTCTCGGACGTTGACCACGAGCAGCAGCACCACGATCACCGCGACGGGGACGGTGACGGCGATGCGCCAGTTGACCACGAACGCGGCCACGACCCCCACGACGAGTCCGACGACCACCGCGATGACCGCCAGCCCGATGAGGTACTGGACGAACTTGCGGCGGGCCACGGAGTCGACGGCGGCGAAGGCCACGACCACGCCGATCATCGCGTAGAAGGTGTACTGGCCGTTCAGGACGAACATGGGCAGCGCGAGCGAGATCAGCAGGAGCGGGGTGCTCAGTGCCACCCACAGGTGCAGGAAGCGGGTGGAGCGCTGCGTCCCCGAGGAGTAGGGCAGGTGCGGGGCCTTCAGGTGCCCGGTGGGCGAGGGCACCAGGGGGGTGTCCGCGGCCAGGGCGCGCAGGTGGGTGTCGCGCTCGTCGGCGGTCAGCACGCGGGTCTCGTAGACCTCGCCCAGCTCCACCTCCAGGGAGGCGATGCGTTCGGCGTACTCGCGGGCGCGGGGCCGCGAGTGGGCCTCGCGCTCCAGGACGATGCGGGCCGAGTGGAGCTGGCGCAGGCGGTCGCGGCGGCTGATGACGTCGGCGTCCAGGGTGCGCAGCCGCTCGTCCAGGGCGCGCACGTGCGCGCGCAGTTCGGCGCGGGCGGCCGGTTCGGTGGGGGCGACCTTCTGCAGGCCCACCCACGCCAGCGGGTCGGCCCATGAGCGGCGGATGGTGCCGTCGCGTTCGTAGCGCGGGCCGCTGGGGGCGCGCTCGCCGTCGAAGAAGTCGCCGGTGTCGCGTCCCCACAGGCCGCGGAACCCCGCCAGCCAGGGGGTGTCGTCGTCGATGAGGACGGCCGACCACTCGCGGTCGCCGCCGGGGCCCAGGCGCATGCCGTCGCCGCGGGCGTAGTCGACGAAGGGGACGCCGATGCCGTGCCGGTTCAGGACGCTGTCGGCGCGGAAGATGCGGTGGGTGATCCACCGCCAGGCGCGCATGGGGCCGCGCAGGAAGGAGGGGTCGACCTGGATCAGGTAGTCGCCGGGCAGCATCTGGTGGGAGTGCGACCCCGCGCCGACGTAGACGATGGGGTGGTCGCCGTCCCGGTGCAGGTCGGCGTCCTCCCAGCTGCGGCGCAGGTCGTCGCCGTGGTACTCGTGCGAGGAGGCGCCCACCCAGACGGGGCGGGTGGTGCCGTCGGGGTTGTCCACGACGTAGACGGTGACGCGCTCCCAGTCGGCCTCGTGGTCGTTGACGCCGCCGTAGATGGTCCGCCAGTCGTTCATCGCGTAGAAGAACCAGTACTGGAGGACGGTGTAGCCGCCCTCGCGGGTGACGCGGCCGTAGTAGGTGACGCCGCCGTTGTCGACGCGCTCGCGGTAGCGGGTCACCGCGGCGAAGGTGAGGCCGCCGGGGACGGCACCGCGGATGAGCAGGGAGAGCTTCATCAGGATGTCCAGGACTCGGCCCAGGACGCCGACGGCGGCCAGACGGCCGCTCTTGGGGATGACGGTGCGGGCCACGCCCTTGTAGCGGCGGGCCTCCTCGCGCAGGGTCTCCTCCTGGACGAAGCGCAGGTGCTTGTGGCGTCCGGGCCACTCCTCCTCGGCCCGGCCGAGGCGGTCGAGGGTGAGTTCACCGGCCGGGACCAGGCGGCGCTCGCCGCCGCCCGGTTCCTCGATCCACAGGCTGCAGTTGCGTACGTAGGCGTCCACGTCGGTGGGGAAGAAGAGCTCCCCCTTGGTGCACATGAGCACCGGTTCGTAGGCGCGGAGGAGTTCGAGATCAGATTTCGCGGCCATGGTTCGCACCAAGCTAGTGCATTCCGGAGACGCTCCGTACCGGTGCGGCGAAGAGGCGCGGGTGACGGATGTCGCTTGTGGGACGGGGCTTGCCCGTGCGCCCGGCCTCACCTTCCGGCTAGGCAATCACTTGCCAACTTGGAAAGTGGATGCCATGCTGACAAAAGGTTGAGCGAACGGAGAACGGCATGCGCAGGAACGAGGCGCTGGACGCGCTGGAGCGGGCGGAGACGGTGGGGACGCGGACGCGCTCCCGGGGCGGGTGGTACGCGGTCTACGGCGCTGTGTTCGGCGTCGCGACGCTGACCCTGGTGCTGGCGGTGGGCCTGTTCCCCTCCCCCTGGGCCATCGCCGCGTCCACCGCCGGGTTCGGGGCCGCCATGGCGGTGATGACGGTGTTCGCCGTGCGCCAGCCGGTGCAGCCGCGGGGGTACGCGTCCCTGCACCTGTGGACGATGGGCGTGTGGGGCGTGCTGTACGCGGTCGCCCTCCTCGTCGGCATGTACGCCTTCCCCGGGGAGCCCGCCTGGTGGGTGCCCGCCGCACTGGCCTGCGCGGCACCGCCCCTGGTGGCGGCCTACGTGTCCCTGCGCCGAAGCCGGAGCGCCTGATGGAGCACCCCCGCGGCAGGCTGGACGAGGTGATCCACTCACCCGTCCGCTTCTCGGTCGCGGCGGCGCTGGCCGCCGTTGACCGCGCGGAGTTCCGCTTCGTGCGCGACACCGTCGAGGTCTCCGACTCGGTGCTGTCCAAGCAGGTCACGGTATTGGAGAACGCGGGCTACGTGAAGGTGCACAAGGCCGCGGTGGGGCGGCGCACCCGCACATCCCTGTCCCTGACCGCTGAGGGGCGGGCCGCCTTCGACCAGCACGTCCGGGCGCTGCGCGAGATCGCCTCGGGAGTCCACGTCCACGCCCCCGACGCCGAGTGACCGCGGCCCCTCAGGCCGCCCGGCCCGACGCCGCGCCGACCTCCTCCGGCCGGGCCTCCTCCCCGGGCCGGTGCGGGTCGGCGGCGGTGGCCGCCGCACGGTCGGGCACGGCGGGCCTCCGGGAGCCGTCGCCCCGGGCCGCCCCGGCGCCCGCGACCACCACCAGCACCATGCCGGCGACCTGGACCGGGGCGGGCGCCTGGCCGATGACCACCAGGCCCATCACCAGGGCGACCGCCGGTTCCAGGCTGGAGAAGGTGCTGTAGGCGGTGCGGCTCATCCGCTGGAGGGCCACCATCTCCAGCAGGAAGGGCACCATCGGGAACAGCAGTGCGATGAGCAGGGTGAACAGCACCAGGTCGAGGTCGAAGTCGGCGACCAGGCCGGGAGCGCCCAGCGGCGCGCTGACCGCCGCTCCCACGGTCATGGTCAGGGCCAGGCCGTGCACCGCGCCGAAACCGGCGCCCACCCGCTGGGTCAGCACGATGTAGCCCACGACGCAGACCGCGCCGGCCAGGGCGAAGCCGACCCCGACCAGGTCGAGTTCGCCCTGCCAGGGGCGGGTCAGGCAGAGCACGCCCGCGACCGCGGCGAGGATCCACACGAGTTCGCGGCGTCGGCGCATGGCGGCCACGGCCACCACGAGGGTGCCGAGGAACTCGATGGAGGTGGCGGTGCCGAGCTCGATCCGCGCCGTGGCCTCGGAGTAGAACAGCATCATCCCCGCGCTCGCCGTGCCCAGGATCACCACCGCGCCCAGTTCGCGCCGCGAAGCCGCGCGCACCGCCCGCCACAGGGAGCGGCCGCCCAGGGCCAGCAGCAGGAGCGCGGCCCAGCTCAGCCGGAGCCAGGTGACGGTGGCGGGGCTGGCCTGGGCGAAGGCCGTGACGGCCAGCGCGCTGCCGGTGTGCAGGGTGAACATGCCGATGAGCAGCATGAGGGGAGCCGGGACCCCGAAGCGGGCACGGCGGAGCGAGGGAACGAGAGAGCGGATCACCCGACCATTGCACCGACGCGGTTCGTTTCTGTCCACGGACCACTGGTTGATGGATCGTGTAGTTCCGGTGGACGGTTGGGTAGCCTCTGCGGATGGACTTCACCCGGTTGCGCCTGCTGGTCGAACTGGAACGGCTCGGCACGATGGCCGCGGTGTCCGAGGTCACGGGCATGAGCACGTCGGCGGTCTCCAAGCACTTCGCCGTCCTTGAGCGGGAGGCGGGCGTGCCGCTTATCGCTCCGGACGGGCGGCGGGTGCGCCTGACCCCGGCCGGGCGGCGGCTGGCCGAGCACGCGGTGGGCATCCTGGCGCGGGTGGAGGCGGCGCGGGCGGAGTTCGACGGCGAGGGCGAGCCGGTCGGCCGCGTCGACCTGGTGATGTACACCACGGCGGCGCCCCTGGTACTGCCCGCGCTGCGCCGTCTGCGGCGCGACCACCCCGGGATCGACGTCCACCTGACCGAGCACGAGTCCGAGCACGCGCTGGAGCTGCTCCAGGACGGGCGGGCGGACCTGGGCGTGGTGTACCAGTACAGTCTGCTGCCCCGGGATTTTCCGGGGACGCTGACGGTGCACCCGGTCGGAAGCGAGGACCTGCTGCTCGCCCAGCCCTCGGAGGGCGCCGACAGCCGCACCCTGACCCGGCGGCGGCTGCGGGAGCTGGCGGACGCGGCGTGGATCGTCAGCCCCTACCGGCGCGACGAGGAGGCTCTGGTGCAGCGCATGTGCGCCGAGGCCGGGTTCACGCCGCGCGTCGTCCACAGGATCGACAACCTGGAGCTGTTCGAGCAACTGGCGGCGGAGGGCTTGGGGGTGGGCGTGGTGCCGAGGCTGTCGGCGGTGACCCGGCGCGGGGTGGCCCACTCGCCCCTGGGCGAACTGGGCGGGGTACGCCGCGTCCACCTGGCGGGCCGCACCGGCGGATGGGCGTGGAAGCCCATCCGCCTGGTGGCGGAGTACCTGCGCGAGTCGGCCGCGGACGTGCTGGCCGGGTAGGCCGGGGCCCGGTCGGGCGTCCGGGCGGGGCGGCGCCTCAGCCCGCGATGGCGAAGGGCCCCACCGACGGCACGGGGACCTTGCTGGCGGCCTCGCGCATGGCGGTGAGCAGGGGTTCGGGCGAGGCGCCCGCGCGGGAGAGGGCGACGATGTGCCGTCGGGCGCTCTGGCGCACCCCCCGCACCACGATCCGCGGCGTGCTCAGTCCGGTCCAGGCCAGGCGCGGCATCAGGGCGACGCCCAGTCCCGCCTGCACCAGGGAGAACACCGCGCTGAAGTCGTCCACGGTGTGTGCCACGCGGGGCTGGAAGCCCACCTGGTGGGCGGCGCCGGACACGCACTCGTGCCAGGCGGTGCCGGGCGCGGACAGGATCCAGTCCTCGTCGGCGAGGTCCTCGGCCAGGTGGAGGCTGGTGCGGGCGGCCAGCGGGTGCTGGTAGGGCAGGATCGCGTCGAACAACTCGACCATGACAGGGTCTACGCGAAAGTCCGGGTCGCCGCTGGCGGGCATGTGACCGGTGGACATGGTCAGGGCCATGTCCAGGCGGCCCGAGCGCACCATCTCGGCGCTGTGCTCGGGTTCGGCCTGGACGACCTGGAAGGACCAGTCCGGGTGGCTCGTGCGCAGGTGCGACAGGGCCGGGGCGATGAGGTCGCTGATCCCGGTGGAGAAGGCGCCGATCCGGACCACGCCGCGGTCGCCCCCGGCGTACTCGGCCAGGTCGGCGGTGGCGCGCTCCATCTCCGCGAAGATGACGTGCGCGCGCTTGAGCAGGACCCGGGCGGCGCCGGTGAGCAGGAAGCGGCGGCCGTTGCGTTCGACGAGGGGGACCCCGGCCTCCCTGGCCAGGGCGGCGAGCTGTTGGGAGACCGCCGACGGGGTGACGTTGAGCGCCTCCGCGGTCGCCGCCACCGTGTGGTGGCGGTCCAGTGCCTGGAGGAGCTGTAGCCGCCGAACGTCGATCATGATTTCCAACTTATGGCAGCGCACACAGATTTCAGGGTGGTTTCGTACACGTTGCGCAGGTTAGGGGCGTGATTCCCTGCACATCGTCAGCGGACTCAACACCTAAAGAAAAAACGCTCTTCTTCTCTTTTGAAAATCTCCGACGCCTCTTTCTCCGTGTCGGGCACGTTCCGGTCGATACGGACACGTACAGTCGGTGCCACAGCTCAAACAGGGGCGAGCCCCGGGGGGATCAGCACCCAATGCTGGTGAAACGGGTGAGAAAAATATGCAAAATTCGCTGATGACCAAACCTCGACAGTCCGACGTCGGTGTGCTCAGCTTCCGCTACCTGGGAGCTCACGAGGTGGAGGAACTCGCGGACCTGTGGGGCGCCCTCCACCAGCAGCACACCCTGACGGCCCCGCACCTGGCGGACATCATCGGCCCCGTGAGCCTGGACGAGTCCTGGAGGCGCCGCCGCGCCCAGTACAGGGCCTGGCTCGCCGACCCCGAGACCCTGGCGATCCTCGCCGAGCGCGACGGCGACCTGGCCGGGTACGCGATGGTCACCATCCGCGAGAACGCCCAGGGCAGCTGGGACCGCGGCGCGCGGGGGGCGGTGGTGCAGACCTTCGCCGTCGACCCCGAGTACACCGGAAGCGGCGTGGGATCCAAGCTGCTGGAGGAGGTGCGCCGCCAGCTCGCGGGCATGGGCGTGCGCGACATCGAGTTCTCCGCTCTGGCCACCGCCTCGGAGGACATCCGCTTCCTGGAGGAGGAGGGCTTCCGCCCCTTCGTGACCACGATGGTCTGCCGCGTGGACGCCTTCGGCGCGCACGACTAGCACCGCGGGAACCGAACCCCCTCCCCGGCCTCTCCGGGACGGGGAGGGGGTTTCGCACCCTGCCCGACACACCTTCCGCGCCGCGCGGGGGCGAACCGCTACGCTCACCCCGTGGCCTCCGACTCCAACACCTGCAACTTCCCCGGCTGCGACCGGCCCGTGCCCCGCGCCTCCTCGCCCGGCCGCCCGCCGCAGTACTGCGACCTCCCCGAGCACACCCGCTGGCGCGCCTGGAAGGAACGCCAGCGCCAGACCCAGGAGGCCGAACGCCAGGAGGAGCTGGCCCGCGCCGCCCGGGAGCCCTCCGCCGCCGACTCCGCCGCGTCCTCCCCCCACGCCGCAGGGTCCTCCCC
>NZ_LEKI01000167.1:0-12390 GCF_001029525.1 Nocardiopsis sp. RV163
GCTCCGGGGGATGCGCAGGGAGCGGCGGAGCGGGAACCGCGCTGGACGGGCGCGTGCGGGCGGGGACGCGCGCGTGCGCCGACGATATCCGAGCCAGCCGCGAAAAGGATCCCTTCTGCGATAAAAAGCGGCTTCCGCCGGATCCGACCGCTCTGCTGCCTCCCCCGAACGCTCCGTTGTCGGGCCCGGACGCCCCACCGGACACCTCGGGAGACCCGACCGGACACCGGCGAACGTCGGGAACGCAGCGCGAAGCCCCGGCCGCGGGGCGCGCGGCCGGGGCTTCGCGGTGCGTGTGTGGACTACTGGACCGTCGTGACGATCGGGTCCTCCATGCCGAAACTGGGGTCGTAGCGGACCTCGGTCACCACGACCTCGCCGACCACGGCGATCTGCCCCGAGACCGAGGAGCCGGGCGAGAGGGTGCCGACCTCGATGTGCTGGATGTCGGCGAAGATCGCGTCGGCCCAGTCGGTGCGCTCGGTCCCGTCGGAGAGCACCGTCGTGAAGTAGAGCGGGTTGATGTCGAGCGGCTCGTCGCCGTCGTTGGTGAGCTCGACGTCGAGCACCGTGTAGACGGTGTCGTCGATGGTGTCACCGGCGGTGCCCGCGGCGGTGGCGGTCAGGGTGACGCCCTGCTCGTTGGCGGGCTCCTCGGCCGCGCCGCCCTCGGGTTCCTGCGTGCCCTCCTGCTGGGTGGGCGCCGGGGACGCGGAGGTCGAGGCGCTGTCGCCGCCGCCCGCCATCGAGGCGATGACCACGATGACGATGACCACGATGACCACCAGGCCGAGGCAGCCGCCGCCGATGCCGAGGCCGACCTTGGCGCCGGTGGACATGCCCTTCTTCGGTGGCTGGCCGCCGGGCGGCGGGCCGTAGGGGCCTCCGGGACCGCCCGGGGGCATGCCGCCGTAGGGGGGCTGGCCGGGAGGCGGCCCGCCCGGGCCCCCGTAGGGCGACTGACCTCCGGACGGGGCTCCGTAGCCGGGATGGCCCCCGCCGGGAGGACCGTAGCCGGGCTGGCCGCCGTAGGGCTGGTAGCCGCCGGTGCCGTCACCGTGGGGAGGCTGCTGGGGGCCGGAAGGGTACTGGGGATAGGACAACGGGGTGCTCCGGTCTCGTACACGATGCCTGAGGGAATGGGCCGCGGGCCTGAGCCGTGTAGCGGCTGGAACACATGCGGCTTCGAGGACCATATCCGACACGGGTGTGCCGCCGCCTCGCTAGCCCCACGCCCGTACTGTCCGGAATGGGAAGTTTCCGCTGGCGGGCGGTGCCGGGCGGTGCCGGGCGGGGCAGCCGTCGGGGAACGGTGCGATCCGGTGGCCCTGACGTACTACGCTGTGTCGTAGAAGCCCGTTGGCATGGCGTGAGGACGACGAGCGGAGGCGGCGTGGTCGACTGGCTGACCATGACGATTCAGATGGTGTCACTGGCGTTGGCCGGGTGGTGCCTCGTCTCGACCTTCCGCGACCAGCCCATGGTGGTCCCGCACCTGGTCGGCATGGCGGTCCTGTGGCTGCTCGTGCTCGCGCAGGCGGCCGCCACCGTCGTCACCATGACCGGTGGCGAGCGGCCCGCCGAGACGGCCATGTTCGTGTCGTACCTGGCTACGGTCGTGCTGCTGCCGCCCGCGTGCGCCGTGTGGGGCTTCATGGAGCGGAGCAGGTGGGGCCCGGCGGTGATCGCCTTCGCGTGCCTGATCCTGCCCGTCCTGTTCGTCCGCCTCGAACAGCTCTGGAGCCCCGTTGCCTGAGTCCGCCGCGACCCGGGACAGAACCCTGCGCACCGGCCCCGGGCGGCTGCTCGTCGCCGTGTACGGGGTGTTCGCGCTCGCCGCGACCGCGCGAGGGGGCTACCAACTCGCCACGAGGTTCGACGAGGCGCCGCTGGCCTACGGGCTCTCGCTGCTCGCCGGGGTGATCTACCTGGTGGCGGCGGTGGGCCTGGCCCGGGCCGGGCGGACCTCGCGCAGGGTCGCGCTGGTCTCGTGCAGTGTCGAACTGGTCGGTGTGCTGGCGGTGGGCGCGGTCAGCCTGCTCCTGCCGGGGGTCTTCCCCGACGACACGGTGTGGTCGGACTTCGGCGCCGGGTACCTGTTCATACCGCTGGTGCTGCCCGTGCTGGGGCTGTGGTGGATCCTGCGCGTCCACCGCATGGACCGGGGCGCCGGGGGCCGCGGCGCCTGAACGGCGTCTGGCGGGCCCGCCCGCCGTTCCGCGTCCGGGCGGTCCTCCGACTGGCCGGTACGGCGGCGGACACCGGGCACACCCCTTCCCACCTGCCGGGACGGAACGCCTAGTGTGGTGCCCATGTCCGAACTCCTGACCCTGCCGGTGGCCGTGTCGGCCGACTGGCTCCGCGAACACCGCGACCGGGTGGTCCTCGTCGACTCCCGGTGGTACCTCGACGGGCGCTCCGGCCGCGACGCCCACCGCGCCGGACACCTGCCCGGCGCCGTCTTCACCGACCTGGGCACCGACCTGGCCGGCCCGGCCGGCCCCGAGGGCGGACGCCACCCGCTGCCCTCCGCGGCCGACTTCGCCCACGCCCTCGGCCGCCTCGGCATCGGCGACGACTCCTCCGTGGTGGTCTACGACGACGCGGGCGGTTCCGTGGCAGCCCGCCTGGTGTGGATGCTGCGCGTGCTGGGCACCCCGGCGGCCTTCCTCGACGGGGGCGTCCAGGCGTGGACCGGCGAACTGGAGGAGGGAGACGTCACCCCCCGGCCGGTGCACCGGACCCCGCTGCCCTGGCCCGCGGACCGGATCGTGCACACCGACACCGTCCGCGCCGAGGCGGGCGATCCGGCGCACCTGCTGGTGGACGCCCGCGCCCGCGAACGCTACACCGGTGCGCGGCCCGCGCCCGTCGACGCCCGGCCGGGGCACGTGCCGGGCGCCCGCAGCGCCGAGTGGACGGGGAACCTGGGCGATGACGGCCTCCTGGCCGCCCCGGGAATCCTGCGTGAACGCTTCGCCGCCCTCGGCGCCGACTCCGCCGACACCGTCACCGCCTACTGCGGGTCCGGAGTCACCGCCTGCCACGACCTGCTCGCTCTGGAGCACGCCGGGTACTCCGGCGCCCGCCTGTACCCGGGGTCGTGGAGCCGTTGGGGAGGCGACGACACCCTCCCGGTGGAGACCGGCGACCCCCGGGACTGAAACCCCTGCGCACCGGGACCCGGACGCTTCGGCCCGATCCGCCGCCCCCGGGGCGCCGGCGTCCCGGGGGCGCTGCGGGAGTGCGCCGCGGCGCACTTCCGGACACGGGGCCGTTACCAACGATCACCTTCCGTTAGAGGTTCCCGGACGGGGTGTCTTTCCTGTCCTGATCTGGTCACATGTGGAACCGACCCCTCGCACACGGCGTCAGAGCGTCAGTAGGATTGCCCGGCCCCGGGGAACACGCAGGCAGGGGACGTACACGGCCTCGCTCCCCCATGCCCCACCGCGAAACGAGGAACATTGGCCATCGAACTCCTGCTGCTGCTCATCCTGGTCGGCGTCGCCGTAGTGATCGGCGTCCTGGTCTACGCACAGCGCACCAAGAAGCCGAAGACGGCCCCCGAACCCCCCGCCCCGCCGCGGGACCCCTTCGCCGACACGGGCGACAGCACCGCGGGCGACCCGCGCGCCATCAAGGCGGGCGACATGATCGACTGGGGCACCGAGCGGACCTGGATCCGCGGCACCCTGCGCCTGTCCGAGGGCGGCTTCACCTGGTCGGAGCACTTCCTGGAGGTCGAGGGCGGCAAGCGCTGGCTCTCGGTGGAGGAGGACCCCGACGTGGAGCTGGCCCTGTGGACCGGCCGCCCCGACCTGGACATCACCCCCCAGGGCAAGAGCATCGAGCTGGAGGGCACCGTCTACCGGCTCCAGGAGAAGGGCACCGGCTCCTACCGCTCCGAGGGCACCACCGGGCTCAAGGCCTCCGGGGGCCTGGACTACGCCGACTACGAGTCCGACGACGGACGGCTGCTGTCCTTCGAGCGCTTCGACCACGGGCGCTGGGAGGCCAGCACGGGGAGCAAGATCGCCCCGGGCACCTTCACCATCTACCCGGGGAGCTGACCGGAACGTGCGCGCGAGCATCAGCGCCCCCTTCGTCGACACCAGCGCTGACGACCTGGTCTGGGCCCTGCGCCACCCGTTGGTCGACCCCCTGGCCGCCCGCACCGTCCGGGTGCCGGGGGCACGGGTCGAGCTGCGGGTGCTCGGCGCCTCCCACCAGGTGGTCGTCACGCCGGAGCCGTCGCCCGGGGCCCTGGCGGCCGGGGGGCCGCTGGTGGAGACGGTGGCCTGCCTGCCCGGCCTCCCCGGCGGTCTGCCCGGCAGCGCCGACCGCTCCGACCTGGGCGGCTACCGTTTCGGCTCGCGCGTGGAGTACCTGTCCCGCACCGAGCTGGCCCGCCGGGTGGAGGGGATCCACCGGGAGGTGGAGGACTCCCCCGGCGGCCTGCTCGTCGCCTTCCCCGGCGATCCGCTGGCGGTCACCGCGCTGCACCTGGTCCCCGGCGGACCACTCGGCTGGCGCACCTGGCACGCCTACCCCCAGAGCGGCGAGCTGGTGACGACCGCCTCGACCGTGACCCTTCCCCCCACTTCCGGGAGAACCGAACCATGAAGGCATACGAGGAGCCCGCGAACAACGGCAACAGGAACGTCATCATCACGGTGTTCGTCGTGATCGGCGTCATCCTGCTGGTCCTGGTCCTGCTCAGCGCCTGCTCCAACAACAGCAACAACTACTGCCCCGACGACGACGTGGTCCAGATCGAGGGCTATGACGACGACGACTGCGAAGGGTCATCGGGGTCCTCCGGCGGCGGAGGAGGGTTCTTCTTCTTCGGCGGGGGAACCGGCGGCGGCAGCAGTTACAGGGACAACAACAGCAGCTACAGCGGCGGCAGCAGCAGCAACGGCAGCGGCAGCAACTACCGCGGCGGCGGCAGCGGCTTCGGCAAGTAGTCTCCTTCCCCAAACGCCACGAACACGTCAACCGAAATCCCCTACCTGCGAACAGGACCATGAACGAGATCCTCCTCAACGCGCTCGGAGCCCTCGCCTACGGCGGAGTGGGCATCTTCATCCTCGTGCTGGGCTACCTCCTCACCGACCTGCTCACGCCCGGCAAGCTGCACGTGCTGATCTGGGAGAACCGCAACCGCAACGCGGTCCTTCTCGTGTCCGCGAACACGCTGGGGTCGGCCATCGTCGTCACCTCGGCGATCCTCTCCAGCGAGTCCGAGATCGGACTGGGCGCGGGCCTGCTCTCGACCGCCGTCTACGGGTTGATCGGCTTGGGCGTGATGGCGCTGGCGTTCGTGCTGATCGACCTCCTCGTCCCCGCCAAGATCGCCCAGATGATCAGCAGCGACGAGCCGCACCCGGCCACCTGGGTGAGCGCCTCCGCGCACGTGGCGATCGCGGTCGTCATCGCCGCGGCCCTGACCTGACGCCCCTCGCCCCACCGGCCCCCTGCCCCGGGCAACCGCACCACCGCACCACCACACGAAGGCAGTTCCGTTGACTGAGACCGCCGTCCGCACACGGCCCCGACTGCCGGTACCCGCCAGGGCGGCCCGGTTCCTCGTGTTGCTGGCGGTGTTCGTCTGCGCCGCCTGCGGTCTGGTGTACGAGCTCGCGCTGGTCGCCATCGGCAGCTACCTGCTCGGCGACAGCATCACCCAGGCCTCCGTGGTCCTGTCGGTGATGGTGTTCGCGATGGGCGTGGGCTCCCTGTTGTCCAAGCGCTTCCAGGCGCACCCCGCCGCGGCCTTCGCGGTGATCGAAGGCCTGCTCTCGCTGGTCGGCGGGCTGTCCGTGCTGCTGCTGTACGGGGCGTTCGCCTGGTTCTCCGCCTACCAGCCCGCCCTGGTGGTGCTGTCGTTCGCCATCGGCCTCCTCATCGGCATGGAGATCCCGCTGCTGATGACGCTGATCCAGCGCATCCGCAGGCAGGACGCCTCCGACGCGGTCGCCGACCTGTTCGCCGCCGACTACGTGGGCGGCCTGATCGGCGGCCTGGCCTTCCCGTTCGTGCTGCTTCCGCTGCTGGGCCTGCCCAAGGGCGCGCTGATGGTGGGCGCGCTCAACGCCGTCGTCGGTGTGGCGGTGGTGCTGTGGCTGTTCCGCACGGAGCTGACCCGGCGCGCCTACGCGGGCCTGAGCCTGGGCCTGGCGCTCATCATCGCGGTGCTCGGCCTGGCCTACGCCTACGCCGACCGGTTCGAGGTGGACGCGCGCCAGGCGCTGTACCGCGACCCGATCGTGCACGCCGAGCGCTCCGAGTACCAGGAGATCGTGCTCACCCGGTCCCTGGACGGCCGGGACGTGCGCCTGTTCCTGAACGGGAGCCTCCAGTTCTCCAGCCTGGACGAGTACCGCTACCACGAGTCGCTGGTGCACCCGGCGATGGCGGGACCGCACGGGGACGTGCTGGTGCTGGGCGGCGGTGACGGCCTGGCCCTGCGGGAGATCCTGGCCTACGACGACGTGGCCTCGGCCACCCTGGTGGACCTGGACCCGGCCGTGATCGAACTGGCCTCGACCGACCCGGTGATCAGCGGCCTCAACGGGGACTCCTTCGAGGACCCGCGCGTGGACGTGGTCAACACCGACGCCTTCCAGTGGCTGCGCGAGAACCGCGAGGAGTTCGACGTCATCATCGCCGACCTCCCGGACGGGGACTCCGTGGGCACCGCCAAGCTCTACTCGGTGGAGTTCTACGCCCTCCTGCGCCACGCCCTGTCCGAGGAGGGCCGCATGGTCGTGCAGGCGGGTTCGCCCTTCTTCGCTCCGGAGGCCTACTGGGGCGTGGGCGACTCCCTGGAGGCGGCGGACCTGGCGGTCACCCCCTACAACGTGGACGTGCCGAGCTTCGGCAACTGGGGCTTCTACCTCACCTCGCCCGGGTCCGCGCCCGAGCTGCGCGTCCCCGAGGACGCGCCGCCGCTGAGCTTCCTCGACCCGGCCCTGCTGGAGGCCGCGCGGGTCTTCCCCAAGGACCGCCGCGAGGAGGACGTGGAGGAGTCGACCCTCATGCACCCGAGGATCATCGGCTACCACCAGGGGGCCTGGCGGGGCTACTGACGCCGGTCCGCGGACCGGCGCCGCCTCGGAGGCAAACACCGCGCGGCCTGAGGACTTGGGCCAGTGGGCGGCCACGCGGTGTGTCTGGGGAGGGGCTGGCCGGGGACCCGGCCACGTCCCGGGGGGGGACGGCGGTCACGGGTGGAGAGGCGGACGGAAGGTCTGCGGCGCCGGACGGTACAAGGGTGCGCTTTCCCGCGTTCCCCGACGGCCTGGGCCCATCCTGACCCCCTGGTCGAACTCGGCGAAACCGCCACGCCGCATCCGACACCGGCCCAGCCAACCCCTTACCCAGACTTTCCCGGCTTTTTCCGGCTTCCCGCCCGCCGCCGTGGCGGCGGGTTCGCCGGAGCGGCCCGCGAGCCGCGTACGTCGGAGCCCGTGGCCCCTGCGGGCCCGCTCAGGCGCGCTCCAGGGCGGCGAGGGCGGTGACGGCGCCCAGTTCCCAGCAGGCCTCGCGGTCCCGTGCCTCCGGGCGGCCCGTCACGGTGACCGGCGGCCGGTGACGCCGCCAACCCATGCCCTTGGCGATCGACTCGACCGCCCGGACCGCACCGGAGGCGTCGTCGTCCCCGTGCACGTACAGCGCGTAGGGCAGCCCCTCGGACGCCCCCTGGGCGGGGTAGAAGACCGTGTCGAAGAAGACCTTGAGGGCGCCCGACATGTACCCGATGTTGGCCGGGGTCCCCAGGACGACGGCGTCGGCGCCGAGCAGGTCGCTGGCCGTGGCCGACAGAGCCGCCTCCGCACGCACCTCGACCCCGTCGATGTCGTCGTCGCGGGCGCCCTCCAGGACGGCCTCCAGCAACTGCCGGGTCGCGGGCGAGACCGTGTGGTGAACGATGAGCAGTCGTGCCATGTCCCCCACACTAGGAGGCGGCGGCGCCCCGCCGCCGCCTCCCGAACGGCGCCACCCGGCACCGGCGCGCAGCCGACGCCCGCAGCAGAAAGCCAGGCCCCGCCATGAGCCAGCCCCCGCACGGTCCCGGTGACGGATCCGCGGACCGCGACCAGCCGCCCATGGGCCCTCCGCCCGGAGGCATGCCGCCCAGCGGCTGGCAGCCGCCCGCGGGCCCTCCGCCCGCGCCCGGATTCGGCCGCTCGGACCCTCCCGCCCAGGGGGAGCCCGGAGACTCCGGGGAGTACTCCCCCTGGCTGTTCCTGAGCCTGGGCTGCGGCGCCCTGTTCCTCATCGGGATCGGCTTGGTCCTGCTCATCGTCCTCGTCTTCGACGACCGCGCCGAGCGGAGCGAGGGCGCGCTCGGACCCCTCGGTGACGGCGGCGCCTCCGTCACCGGGGACCGCGCCGCCGCCTGACCGCGCGGCGGCCGGGGGGAGTGTGTCCTCATCTGAAATTCAGCGGGAGAAAGCCGGAAAACATGGCCTTTCCTCTGAAATTCCGCGCGCCACAGAAAGGACATCGCACCCCGCAAGGGCACGATCGCGCAATTCCTTCACCCGGCCGCGCGCGGAGAACGCGGATGTCGGACGTTGACCGGCCATTCGACGTTACCTAAGGTGCGACGGCACGCGCACCACCCGCTCGCACCACCGTGCCAGCAGGACATACGCGGACGTAACAACCGTTCTCGCCCGCCCCGGCGGCGCACACGCAGGAACGAGGAACACATGCCGCACAACGTCCGTGCCGCACTCGTCCAGACCGAATGGACGGGCGACACCGAATCCATGCTCGCCGTCCACGAGAAGCACGCGCGCGACGCCGCCGCACAGGGCGCGCGGGTGATCGGTTTCCAGGAGCTGTTCAACGCCCCCTACTTCTGCCAGGTGCAGGCCCCCGAGCACCACCGCTGGGCCGAGGCCGTCCCCGACGGCCCCACCGTCACCCGGTTCAGGGCACTGGCACGGGAACTGGGCATCGTCATGGTCCTGCCGGTCTTCGAGGTGGAGTCCCCCGGCTTCCACTACAACACCGCCGCGGTCGTCGACGCCGACGGCAGCTACCTGGGCAAGTACCGCAAGCACCACATCCCGCAGGTCCACGGCTTCTGGGAGAAGTACTACTTCCGCCCCGGCAACCTCGGCTGGCCGGTCTTCGACACCGCCGCCGGACGCATCGGCGTCTACATCTGCTACGACCGCCACTTCCCCGAGGGCTGGCGGGCACTGGGGCTGGCCGGAGCCCAGCTCGTGTACAACCCCTCCGCGACCAGCCGCGGCCTGTCCGCCCACCTGTGGAAGCTGGAGCAGACCGCGGCGGCCGTGGCCAACGCCTACTTCGTCGCCGCGATCAACCGCGTGGGCGTGGAGGAGTACGGCGACAACGACTTCTACGGCACCAGCTACTTCGCCGACCCGCGCGGGCAGTTCGTCGGCGACGCCGCCTCCGACACCTCCGCCGAACTGCTCGTGCGCGACCTGGACCTGGACATGGTCGACGAGGTCCGCCGGCAGTGGGCCTTCTACCGCGACCGCAGGCCCGACGCCTACGGCCCGCTGGTCCAGGGCTGAGGGGGCGCGCCATGGCACGACGCACCGTCGTCCGCGGCGGCCTGGTCGTCACCGCGTCCGAGGAGACCGAGGCCGACGTCCTCGTGGAGGGCGAGAGGGTGGCCGCGCTCGCGCTGCGCGGCAGCGACGCCGCCCGGTCCTGGGCCGACAGCGGCGCCGAGGTCATCGACGCCGCCGGGCACTACGTCGTCCCCGGCGGGGTGGACGGCCACACCCACATGGAGATGCCCTTCGGCGGCACCTCCTCCTCCGACACATTCGAGACGGGCACCCGGGCCGCCGCCTGGGGCGGGACCACCACGATCGTCGACTTCGCCATCCAGCGGCCCGGGGAGTCGGTGCGCGCGGGCGTGGACGCGTGGATGGCCAAGGCCGAGGGCAACTGCGCGGTGGACTACGCCTTCCACGCCATCCTCTCCGACGTCGACGCTTCCTCGCTCGGTGAGATGGACGCCCTCGTCGACGAGGGCGTGACCTCGTTCAAGCTGTTCATGGCCTACCCGGGCGTGTTCTACAGCGACGACGGCCAGATCCTGCGGGCCATGCAGCGCGGCGCCGCCAACGGCGCGCTGACCATGGTGCACGCCGAGAACGGCATCGCCATCGACGTTCTGGTCGAGCAGGCCCTGGCCGAGGGCAGGACCGACCCGAGGTACCACGGCGAGGTGCGCGGGGCCCTGCTGGAGTCGGAGGCCACCCACCGCGCCGTCCAGCTCGCCCGGGTGGCGGGCGCGCCTCTGTACGTGGTGCACGTCTCGGCCCGGGAAGCGGTGGAGGAGCTGGCCCGGGCACGCGGAATGGGGCTCAACGTGTTCGGCGAGACCTGCCCCCAGTACCTGTTCCTGTCCGCCGACAACCTCGCCGAGCCCGGTTTCGAGGGCGCCAAGTACGTGTGCTCCACACCTCTGCGGCCCCGGGAGCACCAGGAGCACCTGTGGCGGGCTCTGCGCACCAACGACCTGTCCGTGGTCTCCACCGACCACTGCCCGTTCTGCTTCACCGGACAGAAGGACCTGGGCCGGGGCGACTTCTCCAGGATCCCCAACGGCATGCCCGGGGTCGAGCACCGCATGGACCTGCTGCACCAGGCCGTGGTGGAGGGCCGCATCGGCAGGCGCCGGTGGATCGAGATCGCCTGCGCCACCCCGGCACGCATGTTCGGCCTGTACCCGGCCAAGGGCACGATCTGCCCGGGCTCGGACGCCGACATCGTGGTCTACGACCCCCGCGCCGAGCAGGTCCTGTCGGCGGAGACGCACCACATGAACGTGGACTACTCGGCCTACGAGGGCAGACGGGTCACCGGCCGGGCCCGCACCGTGCTCTCGCGCGGCCGGGTCGTGGTGGACCGCGGCGTCTACCTGGGCGAGGCCGGGCACGGCCGGTACGTGCCCCGGTCCACCTGCCAGTACCTGGTCTGAACGAGAGGGCAGCACATGGACATCGGACTCGTCCTCCAGACCGACCCGCCCGCCGACCTGCTGGTCGAGCGGATGGTCCGCGCTGAGGGGTACGGCTTCACCCACGGGTGGACCTTCGACTCGGTCGTGCTCTGGCAGGAGCCCTTCGTCGTCTACAGCCGGATCCTGGAGCGCACAAGCGGCCTGGTCGTGGGGCCCATGGTGACCAACCCGGGCACGCGTGCCTGGGAGGTGACCGCCTCGCTGTTCGCCACCCTGAACGACATGTTCGGCAACCGCACAGTGTGCGGGATCGGCCGGGGCGACTCGGCCATGCGGGTGGCGGGCCGCCGTCCCGCCACCCTGGAACGCCTGTCCCGGGCGATGCGCGCGATCAAGGACCTGGCCGAGGGCCGGGAGGCCGACGTGGACGGCACGGCCCTGCGCCTGCCGTGGGTGCGCGACGGCGCCCTGCCCGTGTGGATGGGCGCCTACGGGCCCCGGGCGCTGGAGCTGGCGGGCCGCCGGGCGGACGGTTTCATCCTCCAACTTGCCGACCCCTACCTGACAGAGTGGATGGTCAGGGCGGTGCGCACGGCCGCGGCCGACTCCGGGCGCGACCCCGACGCGGTGACGGTGTGCGTGGCCGCGCCCGCATACGTCACCGACGGCTCCGACCGGGGACTGGCCCACGCGCGGGAGCAGTGCCGGTGGTTCGGGGGCATGGTGGGCAACCACGTGGCCGACCTGGTCGCCCGCTACGGCGACTCCTCCGACGCGGTCCCGCGGGAGCTGACCGACTACGTCAGGGCCCGGCGGGGCTACGACTACAGCCACCACGGACGGGCGGACAACCCCGACACCGCGTTCGTCCCGGACGGCATCGTCGACCGGTTCTGCCTGGTCGGTCCGGTGGAGGAGCACGTGCGGAAGCTGGAGCGGCTCCGGGAGGCGGGCGTGGACCAGTTCGCGGTGTACGCGATGCACGACGACGTGGACGGGGTCATCGACGCCTACGGGCGCCACGTCGTCCCGGCCGTTTCCTGACCCGCGCCGCGGGGCCGCCGGGGCGCGGGCGACCGCTCCGTGGCGGCCCCGCCCTCGTGGCGGGGAGCGGGAGAAGGCCGGGAGCCGGAAGGCCGCGGCCCGGGACCGGCGCACCGGTCGGGGACGGCCCGCACGGGACGGCGTCCGGGCCCGGTCCCCGGCCGCACGGGGGCGTCCCTTCGGGGCGGACGGTCCGGTGGTAACCCTCACGACCCGCCCGCGACACCTGTGCGCCTTGTGACGTGCGAGGATATTCGGCGGCCCGGAACGAATCCGGACTTTTCGCCGCGCTTCCAGGGGTTCCCCCGGTGGGCCCGGCAGCGCTTCGCATCCCCCGCCCTCCCCGTCCGCCCACCGAGACCAGGTGACCCGTGACC
>NZ_LEKI01000168.1:0-12284 GCF_001029525.1 Nocardiopsis sp. RV163
GTCCAGGCGTCCCTCGGTGCTCAGGACGCCTCGACCGGGTTCCGGCTGCCCCGCACCCGCGTAGGGCGCGGCCGGGATGTCCGGGAACCCGGTGGACTCCGGTGACCGGCCTCCGTAGGTGAAGTACGGAGCGGCCCGCTCCGGCTCCCCGGCCCCGAGGGGAGCGGGCCCGTGCCCAGAGCCCGGCGAGGGACGTCCGGCGGCCTCCGCGGAACCGGCCTTTCGAGGCGCGGGTCCGCTGACGGCGGTGCCCGTCTCGGGGGGCGCGTCCGTGGGCCGGTCGAGGGCGGCGGGCCCGGAGTCCTCGGGACGGGGCTCCCCCGTCCCGGCGTCCGGCAGGGAGGCGGCGGGGCCGGGAGCGCTGCGGGAGGCGGCCGGGTCCACGGGCGTCGGGGCCTGGACGCGCACGGTGTCCGTGTCGGGGCGCACGGGTTCGGGGCCCTCGCCGGAGGAATCGGTTCCCTCCGCGCGGCCGGGCTCCGCGGCCTCCGGCTCGGGTCCGGACGGGGAGACGCCCCGGTGGAGCGCAGGGCCGTGTTCCCGCGCGGCTTCGGGGGCGGCCGGGTCCGGTGAGGTCTCCGAGGCCGTTGAGGATTCCGATGGGCCCGTGTTCTCCCCGGTACGCGGTGTCTCCAGGTCCTCCTCCCGCGTCTTGCGGGCGCGCCGGTCGGCGCCCATGACCAGGAAGACGTCCGTCTCCTCCGCGTCCGGGTCAGGTGAGTCCCCCCCGCCTTTGTGGTTGACGGTCACGGGGTCCGCCGGGCGCGGCGGACCGGCCCGCCGGGGCTCGGGGGCCGCGCCGGGAGGCACCGGCGGGCGCGACGCCCCGGAGGAGGCGGTGCCGAACCAGGCGCGGGCGGGCGGGAGCTCCTCCCGGGGCCGGGAGCCGGAGGGCGTGCCCCCGCGCGGCGGCGCTTCCCGTCCGCCCGGCGGTCTCCGGCCGCCCGTCCGGTCCTGTTCGCGCGGCGGCTCCGGCCGCGAGGGGGCCGCCGGAGGCGCGGCCGACGCGCTCCGGTCCGCGGGCGCGGCGGGGTCCGGCCGCGGCTGCCATGGCGCCTGCTGCCCCGGATGCCGCGTGGGCTGCGGCTGCGGCTGCGATGTCCGCTGTTCCGGCGGGCTCTGCGCTGGGCCGGGCCCGTACTGCTGGGGCCCCTGAGGCTGCTGGGGTTGCTCGGGAGGCGGCGGAGGCTGCTGGGTCGCCGGTGCGGGCATGGGCGTGCCCGACAGGAAGGCCTCGGCTATCGGGTCCCGCGCGAAGGTGCGCGGCGTCGCCGTACCGCCGGGCGGGGCGGGGGGCCGTCGCGGTCCCGGGTGGCCCGCCCAGGGCGGCCGGTTGGGGCCGGTGGGCTCGTGCGGCCTCGGCGGCTCGACGGCGTAGGGCGTCGGAGGAAGCGCTCCCGGCCCCGGATAGCCCGGCACACCGCCGGGCGGCGTGCCCTGGCCGTGTCCGGGATCGTCGGGGAACCAGCCCCCGGACGGGGTCGGCTGGGGGCCGCTGGGACCGCCCCGCTGGCCGTACGCGTACTGGGGGCCGCTCGGAAGGCCCCGGTCGGCGGCGGGCCGCTGAGGACCGCTCTGCGCGCCTTGGGGTCCTTGGGGAGACTGCCCGCCCGGAGGGGGCTGCGGCCCGCTCGGCACCGCGCCGCTCCCCCACTGCCGGGCGTCGTGGCCGCCGGACGGAACGGGGTGGCCGTGCACCGGCCCGGCGTGCCGCCCCTGCCCGTCCCACGGCGCCTGCCGCCGATCTCCCTGAGCGGGGTCCCCGTGCGCGGGCGCCCCCGGCCGCCAGCCGGTCGGGCTCCCGGCGTCCGGCGGCGCGACCGGGTTCCCCCGGTCCTCGCGCCCGTCCCGGGCCTCCTGCTCCCCGGAAGGCGTTCCCCGTTCCGGCTCGGGTCGCTGCTCCACGGCTACTCCCCTCCTTCGACGCGGGCACGGACCGGCCCGGCGCCGTCCACCGAACGTTCCAGTGCCTCGGCGGCCACCAGCTGAACGGCCCGGTGGGTGGTCTCACGGATGAACCCGGGGCGCACGGCCGCGCCCTGGGCCAGGTGCCGGTCGTGCGGCAGGACGATGACGCCCGCGCCGCTCTCCGCGATGATCCCGGTAGTGCGGGCCACGTCGAACCCCCGGTCCTCGCGCCGCCGCTCGTCGAAGACGACCACCACGGTCCGCCGTACCTCGTCCTGTCCGCCGCCCGCGACCAGCAGGTCCAGCTCGCGCCCGACCCGGATCGCGGCCTCCCGTGTCGCGCGGACCACGCGCACCCGTGCGTGGGCGGCCCGGCCGACGGCCTCCACGAACGCACCGCCCGACTCACCGGCCACGAGGGTCACTCCGAAGAACCGGGCGATCGGCAGCAGCCCTGACATGTAGGCCCCGGCCCCGTCCGGGGCGGCCCGCACCGTCCACAGGCGCTCGTTGACCTCGCCGAGACTGGCGCGCACCGACTCGAAACCGGCGGGGTCGACCCCGTCCAGGTCGCCGGGCTCGTCCAGGCCCAGCCGCTCGGCCAGCGACGGCGGCCGGCCGGTGGCGTCCACGGCCAGCACCCGGTCGTGGCGGAAGTGCGCCAGCGAGCGGGCGACCAGCGCGGTCACCACCGACGCGTCGGCGCCCGAACCCAGGTCGTCCACGACGATCCGGCGCCCGGTCGAGGTGGGGCGCTGCAACCGCCTCCCCAACTCGATGGTGTCGGCCACCCCGTCCGCCGCCCGGAACGGGCGCAGCGCCGCCCGGCCGACGCGGCGCACCCAGCGGTCGCCGCGCAACGGCCGCGTCACGGAGGCGGTCGGAGCGGCTCCGGCCGGGGAGGCCCCGCCCTGGGGCCGCGTCTGTGAGTCGTTCATCGTCCCCCCGCTCAGAAGGTCGTGAGGAGGCGCTGGAAGGTGCCGAACGCGCCGATCGCCAGGGGCACCAGCACGACGACGGCCACCGCCTCGAACCTGCTGGTGACTCCGCGCAGCCGGGCCCGCACGTGCTCGGGCTGCTCGATCGACAGCACCACCGCGGGAACGGCCGCCACCGCGACCGCGGTCCCCAGCGCGGGCCACACCCCCCAGGGCACGGCCTCGGCCCAGGCGAGGAGGAAGGCCACCAGCACCACGAGGCTCGCGGCGATGAGCACCGACTTCTGCGCGACCAGCGGGAACAGCCGGGCCCGGCTGGCCACCACCAGGGCGAGCACCACCGACAGCCCCGCCGTCCACCAGTCGAAGCGGGTGGCCAGGCCGATCCCCGCCGTGGCCGCGGACACCGCCACCGCGACCGTGGCGATCACCAGGCTCCGGTGGGCCCCCGCCACCGAGGTGAGCACGTCGCTCCGGGCCACCGCGTCCCCGGAGCTGCGCCGGTCGTCCAGGACCGCCAGTCCGGAGAACATCAGCGCCAGGCGGAGCAGCAGGCTCAGCAGCACCACGCAGGCCACCGCCATGACGACGGCGATCTGGTAGGCGGGCAGGCCAAGCGCCGCGCCCACCGACCACACGGCCGCCAGCGCGAGTCCGACACCGCCGCCGGTCAGACCGCCCCTGCCCAGGCCCGACGTGAGCCCGAGCAGCAGGACCAGGCCCGCGACCAGGGCGGCACCGCCGCCCCAGCGGACCCACTCGGGCCAGCCGAGCTGGTCGCAGGCCAGCCACAGGGCCAGGCCGCCGACCGCGGCGCCGCTGATCGCCAGCGCCGTGCCCAGGGGCTCCCGCCAGGTCGGACCGATCGAAGCGCCCGCCGCCACCAGCACGGCGGCGACCGCGGCCAGTCCGACGAGGCCTCCGTTGCCGGAGAAGTGCCCCTGCACGATCCAGGCCGCGCCCACGGCGAGGGCGACAAGCGAGACGGTGGCGGTCCAGCGGGCCGCCACCGGGTTCCAGCGCCCCTGGTGGTCGTCCAGGGCCATCGAGACCGCCTCGGGGACCTCGTGCACCACCGGGGCGGGCACCGGCTCCTCCGCCCGGACCAGCCGCAGCACCGCGCCGTCGGTGATCTGCCGTTCCGCGAGCGTGGTGTCGCCCTCCAGGACGACCCCGGAGGCGGTCACCAGGTGCCGCAGTCTGGCGGGGTTCTCCACCCGGTCGCCGAGGAGGTCGAGCACCTCGGGCATGAGCGCGCCCACGGGCTCGCTCGCGGGCAGGACGGCGTCGACCCTGCGCTCCTCGCCGACGAGGGTCACGCGGCTCCAAGCGGTCATTGCCTTCCCATCCTCGCTCCTGCGTCACCGGTGGCCCTGGCCACCGCTCTCGGGCCCGGGGTCCGGGTCCCGGGGTTCGGTCGTGCCCTCCAGCCGGGCGGCGGGGGCTTGCGGCGCCGTGCCTAGCCGGGCACGTCGCTGACGGCGATGCGCTCCAGGTAGCCGTTGCCGATGAGCCAGCGGATCGTCGGGACGGCGGGTACCTCGGTGAACCCGGCCGTGTCGAGGGTGAAGCGGACGCCGCCGCCGGGGTGCTCCACGCTCGCGGGGGCGCTGGTCGCGCTCACCTGGAAGGGGTGGATGACCCGGTAGCGGTGGTAGAGGTCCTCGCCGCCGGGGCCGGTGCGGGCGTGGTCGGGCAGACCGCGCTCCCCGAAGGAGGTTCCGTCGGGGAACAGGTAGCGGCCGCTCTCCTGGCCGAAGGCGTCCACGACGTCGCCGACCGCGAGCCCGTGCAGGTAGGAGCCGCCGCTGCGCTCCCGCAGACTCTCGCGCACCGTGGTGACCAGTTCCGCCGTGGCCTCGTCGGTCCGCCGCTCCTCGGCCTGGGTGAGGACGGTCGGCTCGGGCTCGGTGGTGGCCAGTTCCTGGTAGAGCCAGCGGGCCGCCTCGTCCTCGGTGGTGAACTCGGGTCCGGTGCGGCCCTGGTCGAAGTCCATGACGGCGGCGGACAGGTAGCCCTCCGCGTCCTGGCTGAGCAGGTAGTAGCTGTCGGTGGTCCCGGGCTCGGGGCGGGGGTCGCCCGGGAGCACGTACAGGCTCTCGGGGACCCCGGCCGCGTCCAGCTCCTCACGCAGGTCGTCGAGCGTGACCCGCGCGCCGACCCAGTCGCCCGGAATGGGCGGGACGGCGTTGTTGGCCGGTCCCGACGCCTGCTGCTCCTGCTCCACCCGCTGGGTGCTGAGCTGGTTGCTGACGAAGGACCAGCCGACGGTGCCGCCGCAGATGACCGCGGCGAGGCAGGCGCTGATCGCCACCTTGCCGAAGTTCTCGTCCAGGCGGCGCCTGGTGCGCTGGCCGCCGAAGAGCACCGCCTCGCGCAGGCGCTGTCGGCGCACGGCGACGGACTCCAGCAACTGACTGTCGTAGTCGCGTGCCAACCGTGCTCCTCACTGCCTCTCGCGCGTGTTCCGTGCCCCGGGCGCGGTCAGATGTTCATGACCGCGCTGTTGGCGCGGCTGAGGGTCTCCTGGGCGGTGGAGTCGTTGGTGGACAGCGTCTCGCGCACGAGCCGGATGATCTCACGGACCTCGTTACCGGCGTTGTGCCACTTGAGCTCCTTGGCGCTGTACTCCTCGGACACGCCGGTGGCCTCGAACTCGGCCATGGCCTGGCTGACGTCGGTGTCGTGCTCGCCGATCAGGGTCTCGAGGCGGTTGGTGATCGACTGGATGTTGCCCTGGACCTCCTGGGAGGCACCGAGGTCGTAGGCGTTGTTGCTCATGGACGCTCCTTACGGGGGTCAGGGGGTCAGCGGAACTTGGCGGCGTCGAAGTTGGCCGAGCCCATGCTCTGGTTCGCGTCGTCGGCCATGGTCTGGTCACCGGTGACGAACGCGGCGTTCATGCCGCCCTGGCCCTCCTGGATGGAGCCGAGGCCCGCGCGCAGGTCCGCGGTGATGGCGTCGGCCCTGAGCTTGAAGGAGTCGAACGCGGCCTTGCCCGCGCCGTCGAACTTGCCGGACAGGGGCTCGGCGGCCTGGACGAGTTGCTGGATGAGGCTGCTCAGCTCGTCACCGGTGGTACCGGTGCTCTGGGACAGGGTGGTCAGGGTGCTGTCGCCGATCTGCCAACGTGACAACTTTTCACCTGCTTTCCTCGGGGGTCCTCGCGAGGCTGTTCGCCTCCCGTTGGGGAGGACGCACGCGGAGTGCCCGTGGTTCGGAAGAGGATCCGCGACCGGGCAACGGACTGGATCCCCCCATGGGGGAGGATCTGCATCATACAAGTGGCCTCCGACGGAGGCCCGGGTATGATCCGCGCCTGTGGACGACGGCCGGTGAACGGCGCGGGCCCCTCCGGCGGTACCCGGCCGCGGCTCCCGACGGGGTCGCGGAGCCTGGTGGCCGCCCCGCGACGCGTGCGAGGCCCCGCCCCGCGGCCGCCCGTGAAACGGCGCCCCGGGAGCGAACCCCGCGGGCGCGCCCGGGATCCCACCCTCCCGGTACAGTCCTCCCCGGAGTGTTGAGGAGTTCCCTTGAGCCACGACGCGGTCGCCCTCCTGGCCGGTCCTCCCGACCGGCGCGCACTGACCGGGGCCCTGGTCGCCGCCGGGCCGGAACTTCGGGTCCGGTTCGCGGCCGACGGCGCCGTGGTCGAACTGCTCGACTCCGGGGGCCGCCTGGTCGCCGCCGTGCAGGCGGCCCAGCGCCTGGCCCTGTCCGCCGAGGCCGAACGGCTCCTGGCCGACGGCATGACCGACGACCTGCCCGCCCAGCCCTACTGGGTGGAGGCGCGCGGCGCCGAACTCGCGGACACCGACACCGCCGGGGCCGTAGGCCGGTTCGTCCGCCACCTCGCCGACCGGCTCGGCGGGGCCGTGTGGGAGCCCGAGCCGCGGCTCTCCCGCGGCGACGCCTTCCTGGACGGCTCCACCGACCACCCCGCCGTCACCGCACGCACCGGGAAAGCCGCGGTGGTGGTGCAGGACCGGCCCCTGGTCCCCATGTCCCCCTGGATCGTGGACGCCGTCGCCGCCCACGGGCGCGAGGGCCGACGGCTCCAGGTCGTCACCCCCTCCACCAGCCGACTCACCCACGCCCTGCACTCGGTACTGGCCGGCCCCACCGCCCGATGGGTGGTCCAGGCCCCCGACGGCGCCTACTACGACGGGTTCTCCGGGGCGCCCCTGGTCTGGGACGAACGGGAGGCCTTCGTCCTGGACCGGAGCGCCCGGGCCGGGGACGGGCCGCACGAGGCGTTCCGCGCCCGGGCGGCGGAGGCGGAGGGGACCGGCTCCCACCTGCTCGTCGAACTGGAGGCTGAGCACCCCGCCGACGACGGCCTGCTCCTGGGCGAGGCCGCCGAACTGCTCGCCGAGCGCCTGGGCGGCCGCGCCCCCGCGCTCTGGGGCACCAGCGAACCCCTCCCCCGGGAGTGGAGCCGGGCGGCGCTGACCCGGCTGTGCCGCGAACGCGCGCCAGGGCAGACCTGGTTCGTGTTCACCGGCCCTCCCGAGGGCGTGCGCGAGGAGGGCGTGCTCCCCTTCTGCGGCACCCAGCGGGTGATGCGCACCGCGCACGGGGTGCGTGAGAGCGTCTCGTTCGCGGTGGCCCGGCCCGCGGGCGGGGAGCACGACCTGGACGCCCTGTCGTCGGTGGTCCGTACACTCACCGAACGCGACGTGCTGCGGACCATGACGGTGCGGCGCGCCGCCGGGCGGCCGGACCTGACCCACGAGCCCCGCTGGTGCGGCCTCCCCCTGCCGGTCGGCCTGGCCGTCGGGGTGGAGGGCGTCTCCTCGATCGGCGCCGACCGGGCGCTGTCCGCTCCGGTGCGCGGGGTGCCGTTCGGCCCGCCGCTGACGCCCTCGGTCTGGTACCGGGTCGGGGACGGCACCGAGCCGGACGGCTGGCAGCGCTTCCGAGAGCTCATGGACCACCTGCGCCCCGACGGTGCCAGCGCGGGCTGACCCGCGGACCCGGCCGTGCGCACGGCCGGGCGCCGACTGGGGCCGCCGGTAAGCGAAAAGCCCCTCCGACACCGTCTTCGATAGGATTTTTCCGCCCCCGCGCAGTCCCGCGCCCTCGTCTCCCCGCCCCTGCGCCGAGAGGAAAGCCGATGAGCCTTCGCGTCGTGCACCGGCCGACACGAACCGTGCATCCCGCTCCGGTGCAGGAACCGCACGAGGTGGAGGCCCCGCCGACCCTGCCCGACGGCAACGCCCAGGGCAACCCGCTGATGACCATCCTGCCGATGGTCGGCATGCTGGCGTCGATGACCATCATGATGGTCATGCGCAACCCGGCCTTCATCGCGCTGGGCGGCGTCCTCCTCGTGGTCGCCCTCCTCGCCGCCGTGGTCATGCTCTTCTCCCGTCGCGGCCAGGTCGCCCGGCAGCGCCGCAACCAGCGCGAGCTGTACCTGCAGTACCTGGAGGAGCTGCGCGAGGAGCTGACCGCCTGGGAGCAGGGCGCCCGCGCCCACGCCCGGCTGCTCGACCCGCCGCCCGAGGCCCTGTACGACGTCATCCGCGACCCCACCCGGCTCTGGGAGCGCCGCCGCAGGCACCGCGACTTCCTGCGGGTGCGGGTGGGCACCGGCCTGACCGAGGGCCGCCCCCTCCGGCTCGCCGAACAGGGCACCGCTCTCATGCCCACCGACCCGTTCATGCTCTCCGAGGCGCAGGCCGCCATCCGGCGGTTCGCCTCGGTCCCCGAGATGCCGCTGACCCTGCCCCTGGACATGGCCGGGAACGTCAGCGTGATCGGCGAGCGCGAGGACGTGATGCGCGTGGTGCGCGCCCTCGCCGCCCAGTTCGGCGCCTTCCACGCCCCCGAGGACGCCGGGTTGGCGGTGTCCTACCCCGCGGACAGGGCCGAGGACTGGTCCTGGCTGCCGTGGCTGCCCCAGGTCCTGGACCCGCAGCGCCGTGAGGGCGGCGCCGCCGTCCGCCTGATCGCCCCCGACCCGGTGAAGCTGGGCGGCCTGCTCGCGGACGAGCTGCGCTCGCGCACCGACTTCGCCTCCGAGGTCCGCCGGGGCATGGGCAAGCGCGAGGCGTACCGGATGCTGCGCAGGCTCCTGGTCGTCCACGACACCCTCGGCGACGTGGCCGCCGAGCTGGTCCGGCCCGACCACGCCGTGGACCCCGTCGACCTGGGCGTCACCGTGCTGCACCTGGTGTCCCGCCAGATAGACGAGCCCGGCGACGTGAACGTGCGCGTCACGGTCACCGGCGACCAGGTCCGCGTCGAGGAGCTGCGCGGCGCCGACCCCGTGGTCTCCACCGGCACCGTGGACGACGTCTCCGGCGCCACCCTCACCGGTCTGGCCCGCATGCTGGCCCCGCTGCGCCTGTCCCCGGAGTCGGTCGAGGAGACGGCCCAGGAGGGCGGCAGCGTCGACTTCCCGGCGATGATGGGCGTCCACGACCCCGGTTCCATGGACGTGCCGCGCCTGTGGGCGCCGCGCAGCGAGCGGGCGTTCCTGCGCGTGCCCGTCGGCGTGGACGACATGGGCCAGCCCGTGGTGCTGGACCTCAAGGAGTCCGCGCAGTTGGGCATGGGTCCGCACGGCCTGTGCGTGGGCGCCACAGGTTCGGGCAAGAGCGAGATGCTGCGCACCCTCGTGCTGGCGCTGGCCGCCTCGCACCCGCCCGAGCGGGTGAGCATGGTCCTGGTCGACTACAAGGGCGGCGCCACGTTCGCCCCGTTCGAGGACATGCCGCACGTGGCCGGGGTGATCACCAACCTGGAGGACGACGCCGCGCTGATCGAGCGCGTGTACGCGAGCCTGTCCGGCGAGGTGCAGCGCCGTCAGCAGGTGCTGCGCGACGCCGGGAACGTCTCCAACATCGGCGACTACACCTACAAGCGCGAGCACGACCCGAGCCTGCCGCCGCTGCCGCACCTGCTGGTGATCATCGACGAGTTCGGCGAACTGCTCACCGCGCGTCCCGACTTCATCGAGCTGTTCCTGTCCATCGGCCGCATCGGGCGCAGTATCGGCGTGCACCTGCTGCTGTCCAGCCAGCGCATCGAGGGCGGCAAGCTGCGCGGCCTGGACACCTACCTGTCCTACCGGCTGGGCCTGCGCACCTTCTCCGAGGAGGAGAGCCGCACGGTCCTCAACACCCCCGACGCCTTCCATCTGCCCTCCCTGCCCGGGTTCGGCTACCTGAAGGTGGACACCAGCGTCTACCAGCGCTTCAAGGCGGGGTACGTCTCCGGCGCCTACCGCGGCCCGGTGGCGGAGGAGGAGCCCGCCGAGGGAGCCCCGTCGGTGCGCCGCTACACCGCCTACAACGCCGACGCCGCGCCGGTGGAGGCCGCCGCCTCCGGGTCCTCCGGCGAGGAGGTGCCCATGCCCTCCCGCACGGTGGGCCCGACCCTGCTGGACGTGATGGTCGGCCAGTTCGGCAGGCACGGCGAGCGGACCCGGGAGATCTGGCTGCCGCCCCTGCCGTCCGCGACCACGCTGGACGCGGTGGCGGGGGAGCCGGAGGAGAGCGGCCGCGGACTGCGGCTGCCCGGCGAGCACGAGGCGATGCGCGTACCGCTCGGCCTGCTGGACGACGCCGCCAAGCAGTGGCAGGGCGTGTGGAAGCTCGACCTGACCGCGTCCGGCGGCCACGCCGCGATCATCGGCGGCCCGCAGAGCGGCAAGACCACCCTGCTGCGCACGCTGGTGCTGTCGCTGGCGCTCACGCACACCCCCGCCCAGGCATCCGTGTACTGCCTGGACCTCATGGGCGGCGGCATGCAGTCCCTGGCGGCGCTGCCGCACGTGGGCGGTGTGGCGGTGCGCACCGACGCCGAGCGGGTGCGCCGCACCGTGGAGGAGGTCCAGGGCATGCTCGAACACCGCCAGACGGTGTTCCGCGAGCGCGGGATCGACTCGGTCGCCCAACTGCGCCGGATGCACGCGCGCGGCGAGGTACCCGAGCTGGCCAGCGCCGACGTGGTGTTCGTCGTGGACGGCTTCGGCGCGCTGCGCAAGGACTTCGAGGACATCGACCCGATCGTGACCGAGCTGCTCCAGCGCGGCGGCGGGTTCGGCGTCCACGTGGTGGCCGGGATGCTGCGCTGGAACGACGTGCGCATCGCCGCCCAGTCCAACTTCGGGCAGAAGGTGGAGCTGCACCTCAACGACGCCTCGGACTCCACGATCGACCGCAAGCTCTCCGAGACGATCAGCGCCCGGACCCCGGGCCGGGTGCTCACCGACGCCGAGCTGTTCGGCCAGGCGGCGCTGCCCCGCTTCGACGGGGTGGCCGACGACGACAACCTGGGCGAGGTCGTGGAGAAGGCCGTGCGCGCGGTCGACCGGGCCTGGCGGGGCGCGCGTGCGCCCCAGGTCCGGATCCTGCCGCACCGGCTGTCCGCCCGGGCCCTGCCCACGGCGGAGTCCGAGCCCAGGGCGGTGCCGGTCGGCGTGGACGAGCGCGCCCTGGAACCGGTGCTGCTCGACCTGTTCGAGCGGGACCAGAACCTGCTCGTCATGGGCGACGGGGAGTGCGGCAAGACCAACCTGCTGCGGCTGGTCGCCGAGGGCCTCGTGGCGCGCTACTCCTCCGACGAGGTGGTCTTCGCGGTGATGGACCCGCGCCGGACCCTGCGGGGCGTGGTGCCCGAGGAGTACATGGGCGGGTACGCGAGCAACCCCCGCGTGTGCGCGGGGCTGGCGGGCGGCGTGGCCAAGGAGGTCGAGGGCCGCCTTCCCGAGGACGGGGACGTGGACTCCCTGGAACCGGGCTCGTTCAAGGGCCCGCGCATCGTGGTGCTCGCCGACGACTACGACGTGCTCACCACGGCGGGGCAGAAGCCGCTGGCGCCGTTCGTCCCGTTCGTGCCCAACGGCCGCGACATCGGCCTGCACTTCGTGGTGGCGCGCCGGGTGGCCGGTGCGGGGCGCGGGATGTACGACCCGCTGGTGCAGGCCGTGCGCGAGATCGGCACGAGTGCGCTGGTGATGTCCGGCGACCGGAGCGAGGGCCAGATCCTGCCCCGCGTCTACGCCGCCAGCCAGCCCCCCGGACGCGGCAAGTGGGTTACCCGAGGCGGTTCGTCGCGGCTGGTGCAGACCGCGCTGCGCGAGCCGTACGAGGAGCGGCCGTGAGGGCGCCGTCCGCTGTCGGAGGACGGGAGTAGAGTGCGTGTGCGCTTCGGGGGATCGCGGACAGCCGGCGTCCGCCCGGACCGCGCCCGTGTCCACGGCGCGGGACAGAACACGCGCCACGGTCCCGCGCTCCGCGGCGCCCCGACACCGTCACCCACCGAAATCACCTGACGACGTTCGGCAGGAGAGCCATGCAGCCCCCGCACCAGCCCGCCGGCGGACAGCCGGAACACGGTTCCCCGTACCGCACACGCACTCTACTCCCGTCCTCCGACAGCGGACGGCGCCCTCACGGCCGCTCCTCGTACGGCTCGCGCAGCGCG
>NZ_LEKI01000169.1:0-12202 GCF_001029525.1 Nocardiopsis sp. RV163
CCCCCGGGTTCCCGCCCGCCGCGGGCCGCCCCGCCGGGTGCCCTCGCACCGGGAGCGCCCTCGTCCGCGTCCGCCAAATCCGCCTGCCCCGCCTTGTCCACCGCGTCCCGACCCGTTCGGTTACGAATGTGCTTGGCCGCCTCGCGGCTCGTTCACGGTCTTCTCCCGGGAACTGGCACGTACCGGCCATCCGTCGAGGACTGGTTGTCCGAAAACCGAACACCGCTCCGGAGACTCGCGTCCATGAGGGTCTCGGCGGCGCCGCGCGGGAAGCGAGGCTTCCCGTCCGGGAGAGACTGCGCCCATTGTATTGATCCGGACCGTCGACTCCTCAGGGCTCACGGAAACGGCCCGGTTCGGACCCCGAACGCCCATGACCGTTTCCCGCTTCCGGTTCGGCCACAGAGCCGTATTTGCACGCCTTATCCGTCTAACTCCGGAGTAAGCGCGTAGAACGCTTACCGCCCGGGTAACCAAGCTGGAGATGAGTGCACCGGTGAGCGAGGACCACCCCCATGAAGCCCACTCCACGCGTAGACCGAACCGTCACCCCACGACAGCCTCCCCTCCACCACCGTCGCCCGCACCCCCACCGGCAGCGCCACCCCACTCCGGGAGGAATCACCGTGGACGGGCCCTACCTCCGTGTCGAAGAGAGCGGGGACATACGCCAGCTCGCCGGTGAGGTCACCACGGTCGGCCGCGGGGAGGGCGCCGACATCCGGCTGAACGATCCGAGCGTCTCGCGACTGCACGCCGAACTGGTCCGCCGCGGCCCCTACGTCTACGTGGTGGACCTGGGCCTGTCGCGCAACGGGACCCGGGTGAACGGCCGCCCCATCGCCCGCCGGGTGCTGGAGGAGGGCGACGTGGTGAGCTTCGGGACCGCGCGCTGCCGGGTCGGCGGACTCCCCAAGGAGCAGATCAGCCCCGACATCGAGCTGCGGCGCGGCGCCGCCCCCGAGCTCACCCGCCGGGAGCTGGACGTGCTGACCGCGCTGTGCCAGCCCGCGCTGTCGGAGGAGGCCTTCGTGGCCCCGGCCACCGCCCGGGACATCGCCGAGGCGCTGGTGGTCACCGAGGCGGCGGTCAAACAGCACCTGTTGCGGCTGTACCAGAAGTTCCGCATCCCCGAGGGGCAGAACCGCAGGACGCGGCTGGCCAACGAGGTCGTGGCGCTGGGCCTGGTGCGGCCGATGCCGATGGGCGGCTCGGCCCGCAAGGCCAGTTGAGCGCTCCCCCGGCCCCACCGGAGGGGTGCCGTGCGCATGGCCGGACCGGAAGCGGTCACTCATTGTGATCGCAATCGGCCCGTGTGTGACGCCGGAGCCGGGCCCCGCCCCGGACGGGGCCCGGAAGGGGTGTGCCTAGAGGGCGGCGGCCTGCCGTTCGGCGGCCTCCACCACGTTCACCAGCAGCATCGCCCGGGTCATCGGGCCAACGCCGCCGGGGTTGGGCGACAGGTGCCCGGCCACCTCGGCCACGTCGGGGACGACGTCGCCGACCAGGCCCGACTCGGTGCGCGAGACGCCCACGTCCAGCACGGCCGCGCCCGGCTTCACCATGTCCTTGGTGATGAGCCCGGGCACTCCGGCACCGGCGACGATGATGTCCGCGCGGCGCGTGTGCTCGGCCAGGTCCCGGGTGCCGGTGTGGCACAGGGTGACGGTGGCGTTCTCCGACCGGCGGGTCAACAGCAGGCCGAGGGGGCGGCCCACGGTCACGCCGCGCCCGACCACGACCACCTCGGCGCCCTTGAGCGGCACCTCGTAGCGGGTGAGCAGCTCCACGATGCCGCGCGGGGTGCACGGCAGCGGCGCCTCCTGCATCAGCACCAGTTTGCCTAGGTTGGAGGGCTGGAGGCCGTCCGCGTCCTTGACCGGGTCGATCAGGCCCAGCACTCGGTTCTCGTCCAGGCCCCTGGGCAGCGGGAGCTGCACGATGTAGCCGGTGCAGGCCGGGTCCGCGTTGAGTTCGCGGACGGCCTGCTCCACCTGCTCCTGGGTCGCGTCGGCGGGCAGGTCGCGGCGGATGCTGGCGATGCCCACCTGGGCGCAGTCGCGGTGCTTGCCGCGCACGTAGGAGTGGCTGCCCGGGTCGTCGCCGACCAGGACCGTGCCCAGGCCGGGGGCGACGCCGCGGTCGTGCAGCTTCGCCACTCGCTCGGCGAGCTCCTCGCGGATGGACTTGGCGACGGCCTTGCCGTCCAGGACGATCGCGCTCATGCGTTTGTCTCCTCGCTCAGTGGAAGAAGTGCCGGGTCCCCGTGAGGTACATGGTCACGCCGGCCGCCTCGGCCGCGGCCACGACCTCCTCGTCGCGGACCGAGCCGCCGGGCTGCACGACGGCGCGCACCCCCGCACCGGTGAGGATCTCCAGGCCGTCGGGGAAGGGGAAGAAGGCGTCGCTGGCCGCGACGGAACCGGTCACCCTCCCGCCCGCGCGCGTGACCGCCAGGCGGGCGGAGTCCACGCGGTTGACCTGGCCCATGCCCACGCCCACGGTGGCGCCGCCGGAGGCCAGGAGGATGGCGTTGGACTTGACCGCGCGCACGGCCTTCCAGGCGAAGGCCAGGTCGGCCAGGGCGGCCCCGTCGGCGGGCTCGCCGGTGGCCAGGGTCCAGGTGGAGGGGTCGTCGCCCGGGGCGTCGATGGCGTCGCGCGACTGCACCAGCAGGCCGCCGCTGATCTGGCGGTGCTCCACGCCCGCGCCGGGAGCGGAGCCCCGCGCCACGAGCAGGCGGATGTTCTTCTTGCGACTGAGGATCTCCACGGCCGCGGGCTCGAAGGCGGGGGCGACGACGACCTCGGTGAAGATCTCCGCGATCTGCCCGGCCAGCTCCTCGCCGACGGGTCGGTTGGTGGCGATGACGCCGCCGAAGGCCGACACCGGGTCGCAGGCGTGCGCCTTGCGGTGGGCCTCGGCGTTGTCGGCGCCGACGGCGATCCCGCACGGGTTGGCGTGCTTGATGATGGCAACGCACGGCTGGTCGAAGTCGTGTGCGGCGCGCAGCGCGGCGTCGGCGTCCACGTAGTTGTTGTAGGACATCGCCTTGCCGTGCAGCTGCTCGGCTCCGGCCAGGCCGGTCTCCGGCGCGCCAGCGACGGTGTAGAGCGCCGCCTTCTGGTGGGGGTTCTCGCCGTAGCGCAGGACCTCCCTGCGGTTGTGGACGGTGGCCAGGAAACCGGGCCAGCCCGACTCGGCGGCCTCGGCGTCGGGGGCGTAGTCGGCCGCGAACCAGTCGGCGACGGCCGCGTCGTAGGCGGCGGTGTGCTGGAAGGCGAGCCCGGCCAGGCGCTTGCGCTGCTCCGGGGTGAAGCCGCCGTCGCGAACGGCCTCCAGTGCGGCGTCGTAGCCGCCCGGGTCGACCACGATCGCGACGCTGCCGTGGTTCTTGGCCGAGGCGCGCACCATGGCGGGGCCGCCGATGTCGATCTTCTCGATGCAGTCCGCCTCTGAGGCACCGGAGGCGACGGTGTCCCGGAAGGGGTAGAGGTTGACCACGACCAGGTCGAAGGGGGCGATGCCCAGCTCCTTGATCCTGGCGACGTGCTCGGGGTTGTTCTGGTCGGCCAGCAGCCCGGCGTGCACGGAGGGGTGCAGCGTCTTGACGCGGCCCTCCATGATCTCGGGGAAGCCGGTGACGTCCTCCACGGGGGTGACGGGGATGTCGGCGGCGCGCAGCCGCGCGGCGGTGGAGCCGGTGGAGACGATCTCCACCCCGGCCTCGGCCAGGCCGATGCCCAGCTCCTCCAGACCGGTCTTGTCGTAGACGCTGATCAACGCACGCCTGATGGCCTGCTGGGTCACCGGTTCTCCTTCGTGTCGGTCGCGTCGGTGACGCGCTGCTCGGTGCGGCCGAACCGCACGTGCCTGCCGTCGATGGTCCAGCCCTCGCGGGCGAGCCTGCCGACCGTGTCGACCAGCATCGCCCGCTCCACGGTCTTGATGCGCTCGTGGAGGCTGGCTTCGTCATCGCCGTCCTCGACGGGAACCGCGACCTGGTCGATGATCGGACCGGAGTCGACGCCCTCGTCGAGGAAGTGGATGGTGGTGCCGGTGACGCGGACACCGTGGGCGAGCGCGTCACGCACGGCGTGCGCGCCGGGGAAGGAGGGCAGCAGCGCGGGGTGGATGTTGACCGCGGGGTGGCTGCCGATCACGGCGGGGCCGAGGATGCGCATGAAGCCCGCGGAGACCACCAGGTCGGGGTGGTGTTCGCTGATGCGTTCGGCCATGGCGGCGTTCCACCGCGAGCGGTCGGAGTAGTCGCGGAAGGGGACGACGAACGCGGGCACTCCGGCCTCCTCGGCCAGTTCGACGCCGCGGGTCCCCTCGCGGTCGGAGCCGACGGCGACGACGGTCGCCCCGTAGGCCGGGTCCCTGGCCGCCTCCAGCAGGGCGGCCATATTGCTGCCCGTGCCCGATATGAGGACCACCACTCGCGCGGACAATGCTTCTCCCATTGTGTAGAGAACGGTGCGAGAGCCGCCTCCGGCCTTCCGGGGGCGCCGGGGGACGGCGCAGCATCCGGATCTCGCGTACGCCGGTCCGGGGCCGGCGCGCGCCGGAGCCGGAGGCGTGGTGTGCGGGTGACCCGATCGTCCTCCGCCGGGCGCTCCCCCGCGGGCCGGAGGCGTCCGTTGGGGGTGGCGGCGGGTGACGGGCGGGTGACGGGCGCGCCCGCTGGGCCCGCCCGCGTTCCCACCCTATCGGTCCAGGTAGCGTCTACCCACGGGGAGTGGGTGTTGACCGACCTGTGACGGGGGTCTCGGCGGCCCGCGGACCGGCGTGACCATGGACGACGGGTACCTCCGCGCGGCGGAGGCGACCACGGCGCCCCGAGCGGGGCGCGCATAAGGAGTGAACCTTGACCGACAACAGCCCGGAGCCCCGGAACGAGGGGCAGCCGCCCAGAGCCGAACGCGGCGGCCTGTGGGGCCTGTTCTTCGGGGCGGCCGGCCTGCTGCTGCCGCCCTACGGGGTCGTGCTGTCAGTGTTCGGTGTCGTGCAGGGCTTCCGTGCGAGGCGGGCCGCGCGGGCGAACCGCACCGAGGCACCAGGCGCTGTGATGAGCGTGGTCGTGGGCGTGCTCGGGATCGTGATGTCGCTGTCGCTGTTCGCGGTGGCCGTGGTGTACCAGGAGCAGATGGCGCGGTACCGGGACTGCTCGGCCCTGGCGCAGACGGTCTCCAGCCAGAACGAGTGCGACGAGGCGTGGGAGTCCTCCACCGGTCTTCCGCCCACGGTGGTCGTCAACTAGGTCGGTCGAGGCGTCCCGGGGGGGGCGGCGGGGGTGCCCTGCCGCCCCCTTCGCGCGCCCGGGAGTCTTCCCTGGTTGTGACGCGCTCTCCGGTTCCGGCCACTACCCGGGTCGGGAAACGGCCGCTCGCCCACGCCGCGAAGATCCCCCAAGGGATTACACTAAGTATGCAATCAATCACTAAAAGTGCTGACTACCCTTGCGCGGAGAGGACTCGATGGACACCGACGCCCCCGGCCCGTCCGGACCGGAACTGAGGGAGTACACGGCACTGCTGCGCCGCCGCTGGCGGTTCGTCGGCGCCGGGGTGCTCGGCGGGCTGGCCCTGGCCTCCGCCGCGGCGGTCGGGCTCCCCGCCGCCTACACCTCCGTCTCCGCCGTCCAGGTCCAGCCCAGCGGGATGGCCGAGTTCACCGGGGAGCGCTCGGGCCGCCTGGCCGGGGACGTCAACCTCGACACCGAGGCGCAGGTCCTGGTGTCGGAACGCGTGTCGTCCGCCGTGGCCGGGGCCCTGGCCGAGGAGGGCGGCGCAGCGCCCTCGGTGACGGACCTGCGCGAGCGGGTGGACGTGAGCGTTCCCCCCAACAGCAGCGTCCTGGAGATCAGCTACTCCGCCGAGAGCCCGGAGGCCGCGCGGGCGGGCGCGCAGGCCTACGCCGACGCCTACCTCGAACTGCGCCGCGAGCGGATCGACGAGCTGATCGAGAGCCACCTGGAGGCACTGCGGGGTGAGCAGGAGGCCCGCTACGAGGCCCTCGCCGAGGCCGCCGCGGGGCCCGCCGGCCCCGGCGCGGACGCGCGGGTGGAGGCCCTGCGCGCGGAGATCACCGAACTGGGCAACCGCATCAGCCCGCTCAGCGCCCTGGCGGAGGCGGTCGAGCCCGGCGGCGTCATCACCCCGGCGGGGCTCCCCGAGCGCGCGAGCAGCCCGGTGCCCGCCCTGTGGCTGACCGGCGGCGGTGCGCTCGGCCTGCTGGCGGGGCTGCTGGCGGCCGTGGTGCGCGACCGCCTCGACCCTGGACTGCGCGACGCCGGGGAGACCGGGCGGATCGGGGCCGTGCCGGTGCTGCTCGACCTGTCCGAGCGGGTCGGGCGCGGCCAGCGCTCCCCCGGGCTGCTGACGGACGGCGACCGGTGCGGGCAGCGGGTCAACGAGTTCGCGCACCTGGTGCGCGCCCGCCTCGCTGCGGTCCCCGTTCCCTCGGCGGCCGACCGGCCCTCGGGGGGAGCCGGGGCGGGAGTGTCCGACCGCGCCGGAACGGCCGCGGACGCGGGGGGCGACCGCAAGGAGGACGGGCTGGCCGGACTCCTCGGTGAGGAGGAGGCGGTCCTCGGCCGCGTGCTGCTCGTCACCGCGACCACCCCGGGCCGCGCCGGGGCGGCGGCCGCGGTCAACCTGGCCGCTTCCCTGGCCCGCACGGGCTCGGAGACGCTACTGGTGTGCACCGACCCCCGCACCGACACGATCGGAGAGCTGCTGGGACTGCCGGAGGGCCCCGGGCTGGCCGAGGCGCTGCTGGAGGGTGAGGACCCCGCCGACCTGGAGGTGCGGCCCGACGCGGTGCCCCGGCTGCGGGTCCTGCGCTACGGGGCGCCGGGTCTGGACGCGCCGGTGCAGGGCACCGCGATGCCGGAACTGGTGCGGCTGCTGCGGGCGGGGGCCGAGTACGTGGTGGTGGCGGTGGCGCCGGTGAGCGAGCGCGCCGACGCGCACGCGCTGGCCGGTTCGGCCGACCTGATGCTGCCGGTGGTCGAACTGGACCGCACGCGCCGGGCCGGGCTGCGGGAGCTGCTCCTCCTCGCCGACCGGTTCGGGGTGCCCGTTCCGGGCACGGCCGTCCTGCCGCGCCAGCCGCTGGCCGGGCCCGCGCCGGTGGCGTCGCCGCCCACCGCCGAGCAGGTCGCCGGGAAGGAGGCCGCCGGGCCCGGCCGCACGTCCGGAAGGGACGGAGCGGTCGGGTCGCACGAGCCGGCCGGGGAACCGGCCGGGCCCGCGAGGGGCCGCGCCGGTACGGGGATCGCGCTGACCGGCATCGTCAGCGACCTGCCCCCCGCCGGGGACGCGGGGACGCGGGTAGGCGGCGGGACGGCACGACCCCCGGAGCCCGAGGACGCCGACGGGGCCCCCGGGGTGCCCGGCCCCCGGCGGGCTGAGGCCGCGGCGGGACACGGGAAGGCCGTGGAGGGCCCGGCGGAGGACGCGGACTCCGCGGGCGCGGACGGTGGCGAGCGCGCCGGTGGCGTCGGCCCCGCCGAGGAGCGCTCCGGGGTGGCCGGGGTCGGCACGGCCGAGCGGTTCGCGGAGGCGGACGGGTGCGGCGACGGCACCGCGCAGGACGCGGCTGCTCGCCGCGACGGCGGGATACCCGCGCCTTTGGAGGTCCCCCGCGTGCTGGGCGGCGACGGCGCCAGCCAGATCCCGGTGACGCCCGAGGCCACCGGGACCGGCCGGACCGAGGCCGACACCGCGGCCCCGGGCTCGGCCTCGGAGGCGGAGGCGGCGTTCGGACTGGCCCGGACCGCCGAGTCGCGCGAGCCCCACGGACCAGAGGCGACAGTCAGCGGCGCCGAGGCAACAGAGGCCCTCGTGGCCTTCGCGACCGAGGGGGCGGAGGGAACCGAGGCCCCCCGGCCGACCGGAGCCGCCGGGGACGCCGCCTCCCCGGGCACCGCACCGGACATCACCCCCGGCACCGCACCGGGGACCCGGAACTGATGGCCTGGAGCACGTCCGCACGCGCCCCCTGGCCGACCGCCGGGGCGGCGGCCCCCGTCGTCGGGGGCCTCGGGGGCCCGCTCCCCGTGGGCGGGACCCGCGTCGGCACCGGTCGGCCGCTGCTCTGGCTGCTGGCCGGGTACCCGCTGTGGTGGGCGCTGGGCCTGGGGCAGTTCGCGTACTGGCTGTTCGCGGTCCCGATGGCCGCCGAACTGGTGCGCCGGCACCGCGCCGCGGGGCTCCGGGTTCCCCCGGGGTTCTGGCTGTGGGCGCTGTTCCTGCTGTGGACGGTGCTGGGTCTGTGCCTGGTCCACCTGGAGATGCCCGGGACCGTGCCGGACAGCGGCGGATACGGCGGCGCCGTGCTCCGCGCGGTCAACTACCTGGTGCTGACGGTCCTGGTGCTCTACGTCGGCAACCTCTCCGAGCGCGAACTGCCCACGCGCGCGGTCGTGGGCGCGCTGGCGGTGCTGTGCCTGACCACGATCGCGGGCGGCTACCTGGGCATGCTCGCGCCCCGGTTCGAGTTCACGGCCCCGGCGGAGTACCTGCTACCCGCCGCCCTCGCCGCCGATCCCTACGTGCAGACGCTCATCCACCCGGCGTCCGCACAGGTCATGGACATCTTCGGGTACGAGTCGGCCCGGCCGAAGGCACCCTGGGAGTACACCAACGTCTGGGGCTACATGCTCTCCCTGCTACTGGTGTGGCTGGTGGTGGGCTGGGTGGCGCAGGGTTCGGGCTGGGTGCGCTGGGGCGGGCTGGCCGCCGCCGCGCTGGCCGTGGCCCCCGCCGTGCACTCGCTCAACCGGGCCCTGTGGGCGGGACTGGCGCTGTCCGCGGCCTTCGCGGCCCTGGCGGCGCTGCGCCGCGGCCGGGTGGTCCTGGTGGGCGCCTGCGCCGTCGCGGGCCTGGCGGTGCTGCTGGCGCTGGCCGCCTCGCCGCTGGCCGACGTGGTACGGGCCAGGCTCGACAACCCGCACAGCGACGACGGCCGGGCCGCCACCAGCGGGGCCTCCGTGGAGGCCGCCCGCCTGTCCCCGGTCACGGGGTGGGGCACCACCCGCGAGAGTCTGGGCAGCTCGGAGTCGATCGCGATCGGCCCCACCTCCGAGTGCCCCGGCTGCGGCCAGCACGTCATCGGAAACGCGGGACAGCTGTGGATGACGCTGATCGCCGGGGGCTGGGTGGGCACCGGCCTCATGCTCGCCTTCTTCGCGCACGTCGTGTGGCGCTACCGCCGCACGGACTCGCTGGAGGGGCAGGGCGCGCTGCTGACCGTGCTGCTGCTGTTCTGGTACATGTTCTTCTACGTCGCGCTGATGTCCCCGCTGGCCGTCACCATGGTCGCCGTCGCCCTGCTGTGGCGGAGCGGGGAACCGGTGCTCCGGCGGCGGACCGCGCGCACCCGCGGGGGTCCTTGGTGAACAGCGAGACGACCTACCTGACCGACCTCGCCGCGGTGCTGTGGCCGTGCGGCGGGCTGCTCGGCCCCGGCGACCGCGGTATTCGGCGGCTGGTGCGCCGCGACCGGGGCACCCAGTACCTTCCGGTCCCCAACGCCCATAACCCCCGGGTGATCCTGCCCGCGCACGACCGGTCGGCGGCGACCCGGGGCATCACGTCCTTCGCGCAGGGGCACTCGTTCCGGGAGAGGGCGCGCACACTGCTGCTGACCGGGGCGTTCGCCACCGGGCTGGCCCCGCTCCTGCTGAGGGACAGGCTGTACGTGGGGGCCGGTCCGGGCATCGAGCACGCGCTCACTGCGGCGCTGGACCGCGACCTGGCCGTCGCCATCCACGTGGGGCCGCCCCGGGCCAACCGCAAGCCGGTGCTCCTGCTGCTCACTCCCGGCGGACGCACGATCGGCTACGCCAAGGTGGCCGTCAACGACCTGACCTCGCGCCTGGTTCTCGCCGAGACGCGCGCCCTGCGCCAGCTTGCCGAGGCCCGCATGCCGGACGTGACCGTCCCCCGGCTGCTGCACGAGGGAGAGTGGAACGGCCACCCGCTGCTGGTGCAGGAGGCCCTGCCGGTGGGCGTCCAGACCGACCGGCCCACGCGGCGCCAGCTACTGAGATGCGTGACGCAGATCGTCGGACTGTCCAGGGTGCGGCGCCGGAGGTTGTCCGACAGCCCCTACCGGCGGTCGCTGGAGGAGCGGATCGTGACGCTGGGCACGCGCCCCGAGGTGGGTCCCCTGCGCGCGGCGCTGCGCCGCCTGCCCGACGTGTACGTGCCGTTCGGAGCCTGGCACGGCGACCTGACCAGGTGGAACATCGCCAGCACCGCGCGGCGCGCGTTCGTGTGGGACTGGGAGCGCCTCGCCATGGACGCCCCGGCGGGCTTCGACGCCCTGCACTACGACCTCAACGAGTGCGTGCAGGCAGGGGTCCACCCGGGGGTGCACCGGTGGCTGGAGAGCGGTTCGCGGCTGCTGCGCGACCCGCTGATGTCCGAGACCGGGGTGCGCTCCCACACGGTGTCCACGGTGATGGCGCTGTATTTGATCGACCTGGCCACCCGGTACCTGCACGACCGGCAGGACGAGAGCGGCGGCCACCTGGCGGCCGTGGACGACTGGCTGCTGCCCGCACTGGAGGGGCTCCAGGAGAGGGCGGCCCACGAGGCCGCACACCAGACCTGAACGCCCCCGCCCGGCCCGGGCGGTCCCTCCGGGTCCGGGCGGTCCGGCGAACCGGGCCACCCGATCGATTGACACGACCCGCCGAGCCCGGGCGCCGAGGACGGCTACCGGGGTTGACCGAAACTGCGACAGAAGGAGCACGTGATGCCCCGGAGCACCGTTCCCGTCCTGTTCCACCGCACGGCCGTCCCGGCCCGGAAGGCGCTCCTGCCCCTCGCCGACGGCCTGGGCGCGCTCACCGCGCCGGCCCGCGCCCTGCCAGACTTCCTCGTCTGCGGGGCGCAGCGCGCGGGCACGACGTCGCTGTTCAGGACGCTGTGCCTGCACCCGTGCGTCACCGGGCCCACCCTGCGCAAGGGGGTGCACTACTTCGACACCGGCTACCGCGGCGGCCCGGACCGGTACCGGGCGTACTTCCCCCTGCGCGCGTCGCTGCGGGCCCGGCCGGGAAGGCCACGGGTGAGGGTGGTCGAGTCCAGCCCTTACTACCTGTTCCACCCGCTGGCCGCCGAGCGGATCGCCCGCGACCTGCCGGACGTGCGGGTGGTGGTCATCCTGCGCGACCCGGTGGAGCGGGCCTACTCGGCGCACGCGCACGAGACCGCGCGCGGCTTCGAGACCGAACCGTTCGAGCGGGCGCTGGAACTGGAGCCGGAGCGGCTGGCCGGTGAGGAGGAGCGGATGCTGGCCGATCCCGCGTACCTGTCGTACTCCCACCAGCACCACGGCTACGCGGCGCGCGGCCGCTACGCGGACCAGTTGGCGCGGATGGAGAAGCACCTGGGACGGGACCGGATGCACGTGGTGGACCACGCCGACCTGTTCGACGGCACGGCGCGGGCGCTGAGCGGGGTGGAGCGGTTCCTGGGGCTGCCGCCCGGGCAGGGCGACGCCCCGGGCAGGCACAACGCGCGCGCCCGGACGAGCATGCCCGAGGGGCTGCGCGCGGAACTGGCGGCGCGGTTCGCCGACAGCGACGCGCGGCTGGCGGACTGGTGGGGGCGCGTCCCCTCGTGGCGCGCGTGACCGCCGCGGCGGAGCGGGAGCGGGCGGGGCTGGGCCGCGTCCTGCGCGGCGGAGCGGTCAACATGGCGGGGGCCGTGGTCGGCGCCGCGCTGAACCTCGCGGTGATCGTCACGATCACGCGGGCGTTCTCCCAGGAGGCGGCGGGGCTGCTGTTCTCGGCGACGTCGGTGTTCCTGATCGCCGCGGTGGTGGCCAACCTGGGCGCGTCGGACGGCTTGGTGTACTTCATCGCCCGGATGCGCGTGTTCGGCGGCCCCGGGGGCGTGCCCAGGCTGCTGCGGACGGCCGCTGCCCCTGCCGTGCTGGCCGCGTGCGCGCTGGCGGTGCTGCTGCTGGTGTGCGCCGGGCCCGTGGCGCGGGGGCTGGGCGGCGGCGAGGCGGAGGTCTACCTGCGGCTGCTGGCGGTGTTCCTGCCGTTCGCGGTGCTGGCGGACACGGCCCTGGCCGCGACGCGGGCCCACCACGACATGGCCGGAACCGTGCTGGTGGACAAGGTGGGCCGCCCGCTGGCGCAGTTGGCCCTGGTGGCGGGGGTCGCGCTGTCGGGGGC
>NZ_LEKI01000016.1:0-59925 GCF_001029525.1 Nocardiopsis sp. RV163
GCCCCCGCGGGCGAGCCCCCCTACGCCGTCCCCGCCGAGCCCTGCGAGGCCTTCACCGACCAGGTGCTCTCCGACTTCCTGATCCAGGACGAGGGCGACAAGTACGTCCAGGACAACAACTCCTACTGCGAGAGCCTCGAAGGCGCCGCCCCGGAGGGCAACCCCTCCGAGAGCTACGCGATGTTCGAGATCAGCTACCAGGTCCCCTACTCCGCCGCCGACTCCGTCGAGGCCGCCACCAGCGACTTCCAGACCGCGGTGCAGGAGCTCAGGGGCGAGGGTGACTACAACACCTTCTACGACGCCGCGAACGTGGAGGAGGACAAGGAGGTGGACCTCGGCGACGAGGCCCAGTACGTCCTCACCAAGTACGACTTCCTGGGTGAGGACATCCCCGAGGCCACGCTGGTGGTCCGCAGCGCCAACCTCAACATCCGGGTCCAGTACCAGATGCACCCGCCCTTCACCGAGGACGCCTCCGCAGAGGACCTGGTCATGCCCGACAACGTCGAGGAGATCATGCTCAACGCCGGCGCGGAGGCGCTGGCCCTGGTCGGCGCCTGAGGCGGCTGACCGGACACGGTACGAGGGGGCCGCGGCGTTCGCCGCGGCCCCCTCCCGCGTTTCAGCCTCCTGGGGACTCTTTTTGAATCGGCCTCAGCTTGTGGGGGCCGGCTCGGGCGCCCACGGGGTTCTGGAGGGGCTGGAGGTGAGGCTGCGAGGAACGAGCCGTCTCACCGGAGGCGCCACTGTGCCTGCTTCAACCCGATTCCCGTTCCCCGGGCGCCCGGGCACGGACCGAAGCGAAGCGGAGGTCCAAAAAACACCGCAGGGCTCACGCCAGGTCGGCCCGCACCCGGCGGGCCGCCTCGACCATGTTGCGCAGGGCCTGTTCGGCCTCGGCGTAACCGCGCGTCTTGAGGCCGCAGTCGGGGTTCACCCACAGGTTCCGGGCGTCGATGTGCGCGACCGCCAGCCGCAGCGCCCCCTCGATCTCCTCCACCGAGGGCACACGCGGGGAGTGGATGTCGTACACGCCCGGGCCGATCCCGCGCCTGTAACCCCGCTCACCCAGGTCCCGCACCAGCTCCATGCGCGAGCGTGCGGCCTCCACGCTGGTGACGTCGGCGTCCAGCGCCTCGATGCCGCCGACGATCAGCCCGAACTCGGAGTAGCACATGTGCGTGTGGACGGTCGTGGAGGGCGACACCCCCGACGTGGCCAGGCGGAAGGAACCCACCGCCCAGTCCAGGTACCGCGCCCGGTGCTCCGAGCGCAGCGGCAGCAGTTCGCGCAGGGCCGCCTCGTCCACCTGGATGTGGCGGATCCCGGCGCGCTCCAGGTCGGCGACCTCGTCGCGCAGAGCCAGGGCCACCTGGCGGGCGGTCTCGCCCAGCGGCTGGTCGGTGCGCACGAACGACCAGGCGAGCATGGTGACCGGACCGGTCAGCATCCCCTTGACCGGCTTGTCGGTGAGCGACTGGGCGTAGGTGGTCCACTCGACCGTCATCGGCGCCGGGCGCGAGACGTCGCCGAACAGGATCGGCGGGCGCACGCACCGCGAACCGTAGGACTGCACCCAGCCGTTCTCGGTGGTGGCGTAGCCCTCCAACTGCTCGGCGAAGTACTGGACCATGTCGTTGCGCTCGGGCTCGCCGTGCACGAGCACGTCCAGGCCGATCTCCTCCTGGAGCGCGACGACGCGGTCGATCTCCTCGCGCAGGACGGCCTTGTAGGCGTCCTCGGCCAGTTCCCCCCTGCGGTGCGCGGCGCGGGCGCGGCGCAGCTCGGCGGTCTGGGGGAAGGAACCGATGGTGGTCGTGGTGAGCGGGGTCTCGGCGGGCCTGCCGCGCTCCCGCGGGCGCTCGTAGGCGTCCGGGCCCAGGGCGTCGAGGCGTGCGCGCACGCGCGCGTCGGTGAACGCGGGGGGACGGACGCCGCCGCGTCCGGTGTACTCGGCCTCGGCCCCCTCGGACAGCACGCGGCCGAGCAGGGCCGTCTCCCGGGCCTTCTGCCGGGCGAAGGCCAGGGCGGCGCGCAGCTCGGGGTCCAGGGAGGTCTCGGAGTCCAGGTCCAGGGGCACGTGCAGCAGGGAGCAGGAGGTGCTCACGGTCAGCTCGTCGGTGAGGGCGAGCAGGGTGCCGAGCGCGGCGACGGCGGCCGGGATGTCGGTGCGCCAGACGTTGCGCCCCTCCACCACGCCCGCGACCAGGCGGGTGGCGCCCAGGCCGGAGATCCGCACCAGGTCGTCCACGCCCTCGTCGTCGGTGACCAGGTCCAGGCCGACCGCCTCGACCGCGGACTCCTTGAGGACCCGCAGCGCCGCGGAGCCGATGGAGCCGAAGTAGGTGGACACCAGCAGGGAGGGCCGGTCGGTGACCGCGCCCAGGCGCTGGTAGGCGAACTCCAGGTGGCCGACGGCGGCGCGGCCCTCATCGGTGGCCAGGATCGGCTCGTCCAACTGGACCTCGGTGGCGCCCGCGGCCCGCAGGTCGCCGAGCAGCTGGGCGTAGGCGTCCAGGAGCTGGTCGAGCAGCCGGACGGGTTCCCAGCCCTCGGGGGCGCCGTCGGCGGGCTTGGCCAGCAGCAGGAAGGTGAGCGGGCCGACCAGGACCGGGCGGGTGTGGAAGCCCGCCTCGGCGGCCTCGCGGAACTCGGCGACGGGCTTGTCGCCCACCAGGCGGGGACGGGTGCCGGGCGAGAGCTCGGGGACCAGGTAGTGGTAGTTCGTGTCGAACCACTTGGTCATCTCCAGCGGAGGGGCGCCCTGCTCGCCGCGGGCGAGCGCGAAGTAGCGGCGCAGCTCCTCCTCGCGGTCCGGCGCCGCGGCGGGCGGGGCGAAGCGGGAGGGGACCAGGTCGAACAGGACCGCGGTGTCCAGCACGTGGTCGTAGTAGGAGAACGTGTTGGAGGGGATGTCGTCGACACCGGCCTCGCGCAGTTGGGCGTAGACGCCCAGGCGCAGGCCGGCGGCGACCTCGTCCAGTTCCCGGGCGGTGGTGCGGCCCCTCCAGTGGGACTCGCAGGCGCGCTTGAGCTCGCGGTCGGGGCCGATGCGCGGGTAGCCGTGCACCGTCGAGCGCACGGAGGGGCGTGGTCCGCCCGGGGCCGCGGAAGGCGCGGGGGTCGTGGTCATCAGCTTCTCTCCCTCGTCGAAAGCCGGGTACCGGCCTCGGGGAGGAGAAGAGGGGCGTGCACGCCGACGGACGCGCCGCGGGCGCGCACCGGACCTGCCACCGCCTCCGGCCCTCCCTCGGGGCGCGGGACCACCGGCGCCGCGGGCGCGTCGCCGGGTGGAGGCAGGTCTTCGGACTCGGGGGCGCGGGCGGTGCGGACACCGCTCCTCCTACTGGCCGCCGCTTCCCGGTTTCCGGTCTCGGCGACCGGCACTACCAGTGCCCATGGCGACGTTCGTTCCCCCATACCGCTGCGGGGCAGTCCCGGACTCGCACCGGGTTCCCTCTTGCGACATGGTTCCGCCCCGTTCGTTCCGGGGCGGACCCGGGACGCGGGGGTGGATCATGTACCTTCCACGGCTGCAAGTATAGGGAGGCCCCCTTCGCCCCTGTACCCGGCGTGCGGCCCCATGCGCCCGGCCAGGACGGTGAGAACCCCCGTCCTCAGGTCGGCGTCACACACGAAGTCAAGCGTTGCGCGGGTGAGCCCTCTCTGCTCCCCGCGGACGTTCGTCTGAGCGATGAACGTGGAGATTCCCTCGTGAATAAGCAGTCCCGCCTGGCCATGGCACCGGACCACCCCCTGATCACGGTCGTGGTAGCCCTGGCGTTCCTGGCGGGCATGGTGTTGTTGGCCACCAGCTCCTCCGGGGAGCCCGAGCCCGGGCCGCGGACGCGGGCAGCGCCGCTCTCCGAGAGCGAGCCGCCGCCCCCGGCCTCAGGCGAGCCCGACGGGCTCACCGAGGTGGACCCGGCCGCCGTGTCGGGCGTGGAGGAGGCCGGACTTCCCTACGACGGGGAGATCTCCGTCTCGGTGACCTACCCGGTGATACCCAACGCCGAGCCGCTGGCCGACTTCCTCGAGCGTGAGCTGACCGACGAGGTGCGCGCCTTCGAGGCGGCCAACCCCGGCGCGGTCTCCTTCGAGGCGGGATGGAACCTGACCGCGGCGCGCGACGGCCTGCTGGGGGTCCGCGTGACCCGCGTGGAGACCGACTCCGAGGGGTCCCGGGAGGGTTACACCACCTACTGGTACGACACAGAGACCGCGGCGCACCACCCCTCGGCGGCGCTGGTCGGCGGCCAGGAGCAGTTGGAGGAGCTCAACGGCCTGGTGCGCGGCGCCGTCGGGAGCGGGGAGGGCGGGGAGGGCCCGGCGGACCCCGACGTCATCCACCCGATCGGCTCCCTGTACGACTCGGTGGGCTTCAACCCCGACGGGGACCTGGTCGTGGAGTTCGACGCCGGGCAGGTCGCCCCGGCGCAGGAGGGCCGAACGCGCGCGGTGGTCCCCGCCGGTGAGGTCGAAGGGCTGCTGTCCGAACTGGGCCTGCGCGTGCGCGACGCCGCGACCGTGGGCGTGGACGACTTCTCCATCGCCGCCCCGCCCCGGGCCGACAAGGACGGCCGGGAGGAGGGCGCCGTGCCCGGGCAGGTGCCCGCGGTGGACCCCGGAGTCGACTGCTCCGACCCCGACACGAAGTGCGTGGCGCTGACCTACGACGACGGCCCCGGCGAACGCACCCCCGAACTGCTGGACGCCCTCGCCGAGTACGACGCGCGGGCCACGTTCTTCGTCACCGGCAACCCCGTCATGGAGCACCCGCACACGGTGCGGCGCGCCTACGCCGAGGGGCACGAGATCGCCAACCACACCCTGAACCACCCCGACCTGGCCGGTCTGGGCGCGGGAGGGGTGCGCGCGGACCTGGACGTCGTGCAGGCGCTGGTGTACCGCGAGACGGGCTACACCATGGACCTCATGCGTCCGCCCTACGGCTCGTCCGACGAGGGCGTGGCCTCGGTGACCGCGGACATGGGCCTGGCCCAGATCCTGTGGAGCGTGGACACCCTCGACTGGAAGGACCGCGAGGCCCCGGTGATCCACGACCGGGTACTGGAGGGCGCTTCGGAGGGGGCGATCATCCTCATGCACGACATCCACGGCACCACCGTCGACGCCTCCCGCACGGCGATCCGGGAACTGCACGATCAGGGGTACACCATGGTCACGGTGTCCCAACTGCTGGGGACCACGACCCCCGGCGAGACCTACGTGGACGGGGTCCCCGACGCCCCGGAGGAGAGCGCCGAGCCCTCAGAGGGGGCCGAGGAGGCTTCCGAAGGGGTCTGAGGGCGCGGCGTCACGGCGCGGCGGGCTCTCCGGGTGAGGATGGTCCCGGGAGGGCTTCGGGGCCGCGGCCGGTGGGACACACTGGGCGCGGAGCCGTGTGAGGGCGCCGGGCGGTGCCGGTAGGGCGCCCCGCAGGGGCGTTGCCGGTCTCCGGTGCGTCGCCCGTCCCGGGGCGGTGACCACATGTGGTCACCGCCCCGGGACGGGCGGGGGCGTCCCCTATGTTGCTCCCAGCAACAGCCGTGTTGGCCACCCGCTGAGGGATGAGGGAGTCCGGTGTTGTCGTCGACTCGAGTCCACCCGAACGAGGCCGTCCCCTGCCGCGGGGCCGGAGGGAACCGGCAGTGGGAGCGCAGAGCCCGGTGGCCCGGGGCGGCACTGGCCGCGTTGGTCCTGCCCCTGGCCGCGTGCGGCACCGGGGGGATCACCTCCTGGGGCGGTGAGGACCCGGAACTGATCACGGTGGTGGCGGCGGAGCCGGGGGACGGGGTCACCGAGTGGCGCGGGGACGCCTCCGACTTCGGGGACCACCCGTACAGGCCCGAGGGGCTCACGATCGACGTCGCCTACCCCGTGTTCGCGGGCGCCGACGCCTTCGCCGAGGACTTGGCCGCCCGGGTGGACCAGGAGGTGCGCGACTACCGGGGCGCAAGCCGGGACCCGGTGAACCTGGGCGTCGACTGGGAAGTGGTCGCCGCCGGGAACGGGGTTCTGGGCGTGCGCTTGGTGCGCACCGAGGAGGACTTCCACGGGCTGCGCAAGGGGTACGGGACGTACTGGTACGACACGTCCACCGGCCACACCGCCTACTCCACGGAGCTACTGGCCGACGACGCGGCGCTCCGGGAGCTCAACGGGATCGTCCGGGCCTCGTTCGCCGACGAGGAGGCGGTGGACGCGGGGGTGCTGCACCCGGTGATGCGCACCTACGACTCGATGGGGTTCAACGCCGACGGGGACCTGGTGGTGGAGTTCGACGACGGGGACCTGTCCCCGGCCGTGGAGGGTCACACACCGTCCTCGGCACCGGGGCGGATGGTCGCGGTGGTGCCCGCCGAGGAGGCCGAGCCCCTGCTGTCCGGCCTAGGCGAGCGGGCGCGGGAAGCCGCCATGGCGGAGGAGCCCGTGCTGACCGTGGAGGCTCCCGACGGCGAGCCGCCGGCCGAGCCTCGGGTGCCGGGGGTGGTCTCGGCGGGAGACCCCGACCTGGACTGCGCCGAGGCCAAGTGCATCGCGCTGACCTTCGACGACGGACCGGTCGCGACGACTCCGCGGCTGCTGGACCTGCTGGCGGAGGAGGAGGTGGCGGCCACCTTCTTCCTCAACGGCAACCCGGCGCTGACCCGGCCCGGCGTCACGCGTCAGATCTACGCGGAGGGGCACGAGATCGGGAGCCACAACCACCTGCACGAGCGCATGCCCGAGTCCTTCGAGGGCGAGGAGCTGGTCCACCAGGTGGCCGCGGTGGGCGCGATGGTGCGCCGCCAGACGGGGCACACCGTGGAACTGTTCCGGCCGCCGTTCGGCGACAGCTCGCCCGAGGTGCTGGAGGAGATCGGACGCCAGGGCATGGCCGAGATCCTGTGGAGCCAGGACAGTGAGGACTGGACCGGCATGAGCCGCGACGAGGTCGTGGAGAGCGTGGTGGGCGGGGCCCGGCCAGGGGGCGTGGTGCTGCTGCACGACACCCTGGAACCGACCCTGGCCGCGGTCCCCGAGATCATCGAGCGGCTGCGGGCCGACGGGTACGAGTTCGCGACCGTCAGCCAGGTCTACGAAGGGCCGGAGGCCGGTGAGAGCTACCCGCCCGAGGGGCTGTCCGCGCCCGCCGGTTCCTGAGGTCCGGGGAGGACCGGTACGCGCGTCGGCGGCCGGTGGGGTGTCCACCGGCCGCCGCGTACGCGCGGTGGCGCCGCGCCCCTCGGCGGTGGATGCGGCCCCGGGCGGCGGGCCGCGACCGCCTCGTCGGTGCCGGGTCCGCGTGCGGGCTCCGGGTGCGGGCTCAGCCCCCGGTGGTGGCCGCGGCGGGGTCCGACCCATGACCGCCGTCGGCAGCCGGGGCGGGGACATCGGCTCCGATGACCTCGTTGATGGAGCGGTGGCCGGAGGCCCGCACCAGCCGGGCGAGGCCGCGGTTGATCCGGCGGGGCCAGAGGGGGCCGCCGTAGATGAGACCGGTGTAGCCCTGCACGAGGCTGGCCCCCGCGCGGATACGGAACCAGGCGTCCAGGGGCGTCTCGATGCCGCCGACGGCGATCAGGGTGACCCGGTCGCCCACGCGGGCGCGCAGGCGGCGCAGTACCTCCAGGGAGCGCCGTTTGAGGGGGGCGCCGGACAGGCCGCCCGCACCGGCCGCCTCCACCTGCTCGGCGGGGGTGGACAGACCCTCGCGGGAGATGGTGGTGTTGGTGGCGATGACGCCGTCGAGCCCCTCGGCCAGCGCGAGGTCGGCGACGGCGTCGACGTCCTCGTCGGCGAGGTCGGGGGCGATCTTCACCAGGAGCGGCAGGTCCGGGCGACCGGCCTCGGCCAGGGCCTCGCGCACTGCGGCCAGGAGCGGGCGCAACTGCTCCACGCCCTGGAGGTTGCGCAGTCCGGGGGTGTTGGGCGAACTGACGTTGACCACCAGGTAGTCGGCGTAGCGGGCCAGGCGCCGGGCGCTGAGGGCGTAGTCGGCGGGGGCCTCCTCCTCGGGCGTGACCTTGGTCTTTCCGATGTTGACGCCGAGCACGGGACGGCGGCCGCCGCGCCGGTGGTGGAGGCGTTCGGCGACCAGTGCCGACCCCTCGTTGTTGAAGCCCATGCGGTTGACGATCGCGCGGTCGGCCACCAGCCGGGACAGGCGCGGCCGGGGGTTGCCCGGCTGGGGCTGGGCGGTGACGGTGCCCACCTCCACGAAGCCGAAGCCGAGCGCGGCCAGCCCGGAGGGGCTCTGCGCGTTCTTGTCGAAACCGGCCGCGAGCCCCAGCGGGCCGGGGAACTCCTGCCCGAGGGCGTGCACGGTCAGCTCCGGCTCGCGGGGCCCGAGCACCCCGTTCATGGCGGAGGCCACGGCGGGCAGGGAGGTCACGCCGCGCAGGGCGGCGAAGCTGAGCCTGTGGACCTTCTCCGCGTCCATGCGGCGCAGGACCGAGCGGAAGAGCATCTGGTAGAACACGGTCATCCGTTTCCGTCGCCCTCGCGCTCGGCGAGGAAGCGTTCGAGTTCGGCGCCGAGCTCGTCGGCGGTGGGCAGCTGGGCGTCGTCGTCGGCCAGCGGGAGCGTGGGACGCTCCTGGGGGTCGGTCCGCGAGGACATGATGTCGTCGTACTGGCGCTCCAGGTTGGTCACGACGCGCTGGATCTCCTCGGAGGCCATGACCTGTTCGGCGATGTCGACGTCGGTCGCCGCGGCGACCTCCTCCATGTCCGTGGTGGTCAGGGCCAGGCCGGTGGCCCCGGCCACGTACTCGGCGGCGGCGATGGCCGCGCGCGGGTACTGGGCCTGGGCCAGGTAGCTGGGCACGTGGACGGCGTAGCCCACGAAGTCGTGGCCGCGCTCGCCGAGCCGGTACTCCAGCAGTGAGGTGGCGCTGCCGGGCACCTCGACGCGGCCGATCCACGGGGTGTGCCCCTCGACCAGCTCGGGGCGGGTGGAGTGCGGGGTGACCGTGACCGGCCGGGTGTGCGGGACCGCCATGGGGATGCCGTGGACGCTGACGGAGAGCGTGACGGAGAAGTGGTCGACGAGGCTGCCCACGGCGGCGGCGAAGGCCTCCCACTCGCGGTCGGGCTCCGGGCCGTGCAGGACCAGGAAGGGGGCGCCCTCGTCGTCGTGCATCCGGTACAGGGCGATCTTGGGCGCGTCGTAGGCGGTCCAGGTGTTCTCGACGAAGGTCATCGTCGGGCGGCGCGAGCGGTAGTCCACGAGGCGGTCGACGTCGAAGGTCGCGACCTCCTCCGCGGTGAACCGGTCGAACAGCGACGTGAACATCTGGCGCCCGGCGTGTCCGGCGTCCACGAAGCCGTCCAGACAGACCAGCATCGCCAGTCCGGCGACATCCTCGAAGCCTGGGTGGAGTTCGTACAGATCTGCGGAGTCACGCACCGGGTTCTCGTCTCCAAAACTGGTCGGGGTCACAGGGTCGCGCTCACGCGGCGGCCGGAGACCGGGGTACGGCCGGGAGAGCCCGATTCGCACCGCCTGGGAGGCTGTGCCCTGCTTCTCCAGAATACCGACCCACCAGCCCGCCGACTGAGCCGCGCGAGGACGCTCGCGCCCCACGGCGCCACCGCCGCCGGTCGGCGCGGGATGAGGACCCCGACCGGCTGAGCCGCGCGAGGACGCTCATCCACACCCCTACCAACCCCGACCGGCGGAGGGAGCTTCCTGCAACCGGGGCGTGAGAGGACCGCCACACCCCGGCCCTGCCCGCACCCCGACGGTTCACTGCGGGTCGGCGGCTCAGCGCGGGTCGGCCACCAGCAGCGAGCGCAACCGGTTGAGGACGGCGGCGACCTCGAAGCGGCGGGGCAGGGCGTAGTCGCCGCCGAAGTCGGAGCCCAAAAGGGTGACGCCCTTTCTGTCCAGGGCCTCCTCCAGGGAGTCGAGCGCCTGGGCGAGCGTACGGTCGCCGTCCAGGTGGCGTCCGGCGACCAGCTCGCGCAGGGCCAGTCCGGCGCCGGTGATCTGTCCGGGGTCGACGAACTGCTCCACCGCGCGCACGTCGACGTCGTGGTCGCCGAACACGAGCACGTCCATGTCGCGGCGCTTGATCCGGCCACGGCCCCGCGAGGTGCTGTCGTCCACGGAGGCGGGGTCGACCACGCGGGGGCGCGGCAGGGCGAACTCCGCGTCCACGCGCTCGTGGGCGAGCTCGCGGGCCCGTGCGGTGACGTCGTGCGGGTGGTAGGCGTCGAGCAGGATGACGTGGTCGGCGACGTCGAAGTAGTCGCCGCTGCCGCCCATGACCAGGACGGTGGACACCCCGTGGTCGCGGCGCAGGGGCCGGACGAGGTCGATGAAGGGGACCAGGGGTTCCCGGTCGCCGTGCACGAGGGCCTGCATGCGCTCGTCGCGGATCATCAGGTTGGTGGCGGTGGAGTCCTCGTCGACCAGCAGCGTGCGCGACCCCGCCTCGACCGCCTCGCAGATGTTGGCCGCCTGCGAGGTGGACCCGGAGGCGTTCTCGGTGCGGAAGTCGCTCGTGTCGGCGCCGGTGGGGAGGTTGCGCACGAAGGCGCTCACGTCCACGCGTTCGACCCTGCGGCCCTCCTCCGCGCGGATCTTGACGGCGTCGTCCCTGGTCACCACCAGTTCGCGGCCGTCGCCGGGAACGTGGTCGTAGACACCGCGCTCCAGGGCGTGCAGCAGGGTGGACTTGCCGTGGAAGCCGCCGCCGACGATGAGGGTGATGCCCTCGGGGACGCCCATGCCGCTCACCGTGCCCCGGTGCGGCAGGTCGACGCTGACCCGCAGGCCCTCGGGGGAGGCGAAGGGCACCGCGCCGCCGGTCATGGGTTCGTCGCTGACACCGCTGCGCCGGGGCAGCACGGCGCCGTCCGCGACGAAGGCCACCAGGCGTCTCTCCTCCAGTCGGGATCGCAGGGCGACCGTGTCGGCGACGCTGTCGGCGAACGCCGCGGCCTCCGCGGCGTCGACCTCCTCCCAGTCCAGGTCGTCCACCAGGCCGGGCAGCGTACGGCACAGCTCCCGCTCGGCGGTGCGGCCGTCGATGCGGCGGCCGTGGCCGGGCAGGTCGATGCCGATGCGCAGGTCGATGCCGCCGTCGGTGAGCTGGCAGGAGGAGCGTTCGATCACCTCCTGGCCGCCGGTGTCGATCCTGAGCAGCGATCCGCGCAGGAGCCGGCGGGCGCGCCGCCCCAGGTAGTCGGCGGTGGCGCGGCGGCGCACCGGGTCGCCCCAGGCGCTCTCGGGGACGCCGGCGTCCGGAATGAGCACGCGCACCCGCGAGGGGGGTGCGAAGGGGTCGGCCTGGACCCGCTGCACGGCCAGGGTGAAGTCGCCGAAGTCCCAGTCCCCCTTGAGGGACTTGTAGCGGCCGTAGGAGGCGCCGTCCATGCGCAGGAGTTCCCCGGAGAGCCGGGCCCCGTCGCGGACGCCGCGGATCGGCTCGGACTCGGGCCCGCGCCCGCCGCCGCGGCCTCCGCCGCCCCCGTACCGGCGCCCCTGGCCGCCCCCGTACCGTCCCGTCATCGCTGTCCCCCAGACGTCTGTTTCCTCTGTTCCAGCCAGGTTAGGCGTTGGGCGGATCCGCCGCAGGGGGCCTGTGGACAGCCGCACCGGGCGCTCCGGTCGTCGCCCGCCCGGACGAGAACAGGGGGATCGGCGCGCCCCGGACGCCGCGGGCCCGCCCGACGCCCGGGCGGCGCGCCCGCGCGGACATCCGGCGTCCCGGCGGGGGCACGCTGAAGCCGCCACGCGGTAACAAGCGCGCAACATGACCGCAGAAAAGCGAAAACACGAATCCGACACTTCTCTTCGTGGTCGAAATACTGCAAGAAGTGACAGCAGAACGTGAACCCACCGATTCCTCCGCCCCGAGGACGGAAAACCTTCACCAGGGAACACGCACGGTCCCGACAGAACACCCCCGCTCCACGCCTTCCCCACCTGGCCCTCCAAAACATGAGACTTTTAGTGTGATCCGCGTCACATTTGACGCTTATATTCGCCGATGCTACTTTCGTGTTCGTCCCATAAATTTTGCTTAGGTGCGTTTACTGGTGCGCGTTATATTGTTCGCCCCCGAGACATTCAACCTCGCGGAGACAACCCGGTCCATCGAGGTGGCGAAGCACCTCCGCGGAAAATATGAATGCATCTTTTCCGGGTATTCCGAAAGATACTCGGCCCTCATTGAAGAGGCCGGGTTCACGTTTCACCGCCTGGCCCCCGCGCTGACCGACGAAGACGCGGACCAACTGATCCTCGTCGATCAGGGGAAGGCGGTCCGGCACCCCTTCACCACCGCGATGCTCCGCACCCGCGTCACCAGTGAACTCGCCCTCATCAGCGCGCTCCGCCCGGCGGCGGTCGTGATCGGCACGACGCTCAGCCAGTTCGTCTCCGCCCGTGCCGCCGGCGTGCCGCTCGTCTACGTCAAGCCCTTCGCCTACAGCTGGCCCCACATCCTCCAGACCCGGTCGCTGCCGCTCGTCGAAGGGGGCGGACCGCTCCCCCGGGCTGTCAACACCGGCGCCGCCGCCCTCCTGCGGGGAGCCGCCCGGATGACCACCTACAAGCCCGCGGCCTTCCGGGCGGTCGCGCGCGAGCACGGAGTCAGGCTGCCCGGTCGCACCATCCAGGCGCTCGACGCCGACCTCAACCTGATCACCTCCCTCTCCTGCTACCTGCGCCCCTACCGGATGCCCGCGAACTACCGTCTGGTCGGCCCGGTCTTCGCCCGGCTCGACCGGGAGGTCCCTCCGGACGTTGTCCGCGTCGCCGAGGCCTCGGCGAGGGCGAAACGCCCGGTGGTCTACTTCGCCATGGGCAGTTCGGGGAACCGGGAGTTAGTGCTCCGGGTCCTCACCGAGCTCTCCCGGATGCCCGTCACCGTCATCGCCCCCGTCGCCCCCTACCTGAAGGAGAGCGACCTCCCCGAGGTCGCGGACAACATCCACGTGCGCGGCCTTCTCCCCGCGCACCTGCTCGGCGACCTCATCGACGCCTCCGTGATCCACGGGGGCGAGGGAACCGTGCAGACAGCGGTCACGACCGGAAAACCCTTCGTCGGAATCGGCCTGCAGATGGAGCAGCGGTGGAACGTGGCGGACTGCGTCCGCTTCGGAAGCGCCGTTTACATCTCACCCCGGGACGTTTCCGGAACCTCTTTCGAAAATGCCGTGGAGAAGGTCCTCGCAGACCCCTACACCCGCTCCCGCGCCCGGGACCTCCGCGGACTCCTCTCCGGAGTCGACGGGGCGGCAGCAGCAGCGGAACACATTCACGAACACGTGTCTCAGAAGCCGTGAAGAACGACTTGGAGCCCCCATGAGTCACACGAGTAACATGAGTACCGATCTGCTCAAAACAGTCGCCGAAATAGCCTCTTACGAAACCCACGAAATCGATCCCGGAAAACTCATGATCGACGACCTCGGGTTCGACTCGATCATGATCATGGACCTTGTCTCCAGCCTCGCCAAGAACTATCCCCGGATCCGCGCGATCGACCCGTGGGAGGACTTCCAGGACGACATCACCTACGCCGACCTCGAACTCCGTCTGCACGCGCTGGTCGAGGACACCCGGGCAGGCGCCCCAGCGGCTCCCGAGGGCATCGCACGGATGGAGAGGATCGTCCAGTTCGGGGACTTCCTCCGCGGGCAGGAGGACCTGCCCTACTTCGCCGCCTACCGCGGAGTCGCCGCGAACAGGATCAGTGTCGGCGCCCGCACGTTCGTGAACTACTCCAGCTACAACTATCTCGGCACCAACGGCCACCCCCGTATCCGCAAGGCCGTCGACGAAGCGGTCGCGGAGCACGGGACCTCGGTCTCGGCGAGCAGGCTCATAGGCGGTGAGATCGGTCTCCACGGCGAACTGGAGCGCACGATCGCCGACTTCGTCGGCGTGGACGACGCGCTCGTGCAGGTCGGCGGGCACAGCACCAACGTCAACATCCTCGGGAACCTGTTCGGTGAGGACGACCTGATCCTCCACGACTCCCTGGCCCACAACAGCCTCATCCAGGGCGCGCTGCTCTCCGACGCGAAGCGCAAGCCCTTCAAGCACAACGACATGGAGAACCTGGAACAGGAGCTGGCACGGCTGCGCCCCAGGTTCCGCAACGTCGTCATCGTCGTCGAGGGCGTCTACAGCATGGACGGCGACCTGTGCCCCCTGCCGGAGCTGCTGCGGATCAAGGAGCACCACGACGCCTTCCTCATGATCGACGAAGCCCACTCGATCGGCACCGTGGGGCGCGCCGGCCGCGGTGTGGCCAGCCACTTCGGTGTCGACCCGCGCCGCGTCGACATCCACATGGGCACCCTCAGCAAGGCATTCAACAGCTGCGGAGGCTACATCGCCGGAAGCCGCGGGTTCGTCGAGTACCTGCGCTACAACCTCCCCGGCTTCGTCTTCAGCGTGGGTATGACCCCCGCCAACACCGCGGCGGCCCTGGAGTCGATCCGCCTGTGCCAGGAGAACCCCCACTGGATCGACGAGCTGCACGAGATCTCCCGGCGCTTCCTCGGCGCCCTGAGGGACATGGGCCTGGACACGGGCAAGAGCGGGGGCACGCCCGTGGTCCCGCTCATCACCGGCGACTCCGCCCTCGCCCTGAGGTTCTCCGAACAGCTGCACGTCAGCGGCGTCAACGTGGCGCCCATCCTGCACCCGGCGGTCCGGGAGGACGAGGCCAGGCTCCGCTTCTTCCTGTCCCGCCTGCACACCGAGGAGGACCTCGAGGTGACCTTCAAGGCCCTGAACGAGCTGGAGGCCGCCCGATGAGGCACAGCGAGATCGCCCTCAGACGGCACGACCTGGCGCTCCGCTCCCGGCAGACGCACGTCGTCCGCGCCGCGCTGGCGGCGGCGAACGGACTGGGCCTGCGCGGCGGACCCCTGCTCCAGCTCCTCCTCCTGTCCAAGCTCCAGGGGTTCCTCCGGCACATCGTGCTCACCCTCATGGACAGGGATTTCCCCGACGGCGACCTGTCCGCGCGCCCGGACACGGACCCCCGGATCCTCGACGACTTCCTCCGGCTCGCCCTGGAACTGGGCGTCGCCGCCCGGGTGGACGGCACCCTCGTCCCCGAACCCGCCTACACCACCGGGTTCCCCGGCTTCGGCGGCGACCCGGCCACGCGACCGCGCGCCGGAGCCGAGAAGGACTACGTGTTCGTCCGGGGGCTCATCCGCAAGGCCGAGGCGGACGGGGAGTCCGGGCCGCTCCACCGGCCGGACGTGCGCTACCTGATCGTCCTCAGCCGGTACATCCTCGAACTGGAGGGCATGAGGTTCGACGCCCAGGTCGCACCCTCCTTCTCCGAGAAGTTCTACTCCGACCTCGGGGCCCTGGCCTACGAGCTCTACACCAAGCGCTCGTTCGAACGGCTCTGCCGCCGTCTGTCCCCCGCGTCCGTCCTGGACATCGGCTGCGGTGACGGCCTGCACATGAGCTCGGTGCTCTCCACCCTGCCCGCCGCCCGGATGGTCGGCCTGGAACCCCAGGCGAAGGTAGCCGACGCCACACGCCGACGGCTGTCCGGGCACCCGAACACACGCGTGGAATCGGTCCGGTTCACCGACCACGACACCACCGAACGCTTCGACATGGTCCTGAGCAGCTTCATGATCTTCTACATGCCCGAGGAGGAACGCGTCCCGTTCTTCCGCAGGGTCCGTGAGGTCCTGTCGCCGACGGGCACCTACGTCATCGGCCAGTACTTCCCCGACTTCGAGGACGTCCAGGAGGTCCTCGTGCGCTCGACCTCCCCGGTGCCGGGCATCCAGCTCTACCTGTCCGGTGTGGGCAACTCCCTGGTCAAGGCCGAGGCCCTCCTCAACCGCGTGCTCTCGGACTTCCGGTCGGTGGCCTACTGGAGCACACTCCGGGACCAGCTCTCGGAGGCCGGCCTGGCCGTGGAGGAGATCGTTCCGGCCGACAGCATGTACTACTCGTACTTCCTGCTCGTGCGGCGGGCGGAGGACGCCTCGTGATCGCGGCGGAGAACCTGGTCAAGTCGTTCCCCGTCGGAGGGGAGCACGGCACCACCGTGCTCAAGGGCGTGTCGCTGAAGATCGAGGAGGCGACGCTCTGCACCATCCTCGGTCCGTCCGGATCCGGGAAGTCCACACTCCTCAACTGCCTGTCCGGCCTGGAGGGGATCGACTCCGGCAGCGTCACCGTCGCCGACCGCGACGTCCACTCACTGTCGCGCCGGGAGGTCGACCGCTTCCGCCGCGACGAGATCGCGTTCGTCTTCCAGGAGTACAACCTGGTCGGGGACCTGACGCTGCACGAGAACATCGTGCTCGACCGGCCGCTCATCCCGAAGGTGGACGAGCTGATCGACGGCTGGAACCTGCGCGGCGTGGTGGACGGCTTCCCCGGTGAGTGCTCCGGCGGCCAACGGCAGAAGTGCGCGATCCTGAGGGCGCTCAACAAGGAGTGCGCGATCCTGTTCTGCGACGAGCCCACCGGCGCACTCGACACGGTGTCGACCCGCGAGGTCTTCTCGGTGCTCCAGGACCTGACCCTGCGGTTCGGTGTCACCATCGTGATGATCACGCACAACGAGCTGGTCACGGGGATCTCGCATCAGGTCGTGCGCCTGCACGACGGCCGTGTCGTCTCCGACGACCGGGGCCTGGCCCCCGTGGACGCCTCGTCGGTCGCATGGTGAGCCCCGCCCTCCGCGACACGCTGCGCAAGCGGGTACGGCGACGAGCGAAACGCAACTGGCCCGAGCTCGTGACGCTCTTCCTCATCACGGTCATCGGGTTCACCCTGAGCAACTCCTTCTTCGTGGCGTCCACGAGCGTGCTCGGCGACCTCGAACGCTTCGCCGAGGAGAACAACCAGGAGGAGGGGTACTTCCTCGTCGCCGACGACGGGGAGGGGGGACAGGTACGGGGTGAGGTGGCCGACGGAGTGGAGTCGGTGCTCAGCGCCGACGTGCCGGGACCGGGCGACTCCACCCTGCGGCTGTTCCCTCCCCGGGAGTCGGTCAACCTGCACGCGGTGGTCGCCGGACGGGACCTGGAGGCCGACGACGACGTGCTGCTCGACGAGCAGTACGCCAACGCCCACGGGCTGGAGGTCGGCGACCGCGTCACCGTCGGGTCCCTCGACCTCGAAGTGGTCGGCTTCGCGACCGCACCCGACTACATGACCACCAAGAGCAGCGAACTGGTCCTCCAGCCGAACGCGGACGATTTCGGCATGGCGTTCGTCACCGGCGACACCTTCGACGCGGAGTTCCTCGACGAGGCGACCCGGCAGTTCTCCTTCGACGAGCGCACCGACGTCGCGTCCGTCATCGACGGGTACGCTCCCTCGCTCATACGCGACTCGGAGAACAACTCCCGGATCCAGCAGGTCATCGGGGACTCCGCCGCCCCGCGCGACCTGGCCGCGCTCATCTTCGTCATCTTCACGGCCATCATCGTCGCCCTGGTCTCCGTGTACCACTTCGAGACGCGCAGGAGGGAGCAACGCGACATCGCCACCTTCGAGCGGCTCGGGCTCGCCTCCCGCCTGCGCGGGCACTACAGGGTCGAGACGGTGCTCACACTCCTCGCGGCCTGGGTCGTGTGCACGGCCCTGACGGCGGTGGCGGCGACACCGATCATGTCGATCAACGGCAGGCTCTACAACTATCCGCCGCTCTCGGTCGACGTCCCGGTGCTGGTCGCCGTCTCCCTGGTCACCCTCGCCGTGCTGCTCCTCGTGGACTACGCCTGCTACCGGACGGTCCGCCGAAGGCCCCGCCGACGCCGCAGGTCACGCCGTGAGCCCCGTGTGTCCACCTCGGGGCTGCGGTTCATCCCCGACTTCGGGCTGCGGCTACGGCTGGTCAAGGCCCTGCGTAACCCCCGGGAGCCGCTGTCCCTGGTAGCGCTCGTGCTGATCGTCAGCCTCTTCGTGAACTTCTCGTTCATGCTGAAGACCTCGGTGGACGAGTACGTGGCGATGCTCGAAACGGACACCGACTACGAGTACATGTACGTGCTGTCGGACGCAGTGGCCGAAGCGGGCCTGGAACGGGACGGGGACGAACCCGCCCGGCTCACCACCCTGTACGACGACGAGCACGTCGCGCAGACGGTGTTCTCCGTACCGTCGGACTCGCGCTTCTTCGGTGAGGTGGACGAACCCACCGTCACCGAGGCGTTCGCCGAAAAGTACGGGGTGGGCGAGGGCAGCGAACTCCGGTTCACCGACGTCGAGGGCGAGGCCGAGTACACGCTGGAGGTGGGCGCCGTCACCGGCAACGCGACCTCCGCGCTGGTGTACGTACCCGAGGACCAGCGGATCGAGGACTCCGGAACGCGGGCCCCGTCCGTCCCGGTCGTGTTCACCGGGTCGCGCCACCCCGACCTGCACGACGCGGTCCCCTCGGTCTCGCGGGCGAGCATCGCCTCCTCAGGGGAGAGCATCGTCGAGATCATCAACATCCAGGTGTCGCTGCTCATCGGTATCGCGGTGGCCCTTCTGGCCATCATGCTCCTGTCCATCTACCGCTTCACCTTCGCCACCCAGGGAGAGTTCGTCCGGATCATGCGGATGAACGGCTACTCGCCCGGCGTCCTCAACCGGGCGGTGTTCGGCTACACGGTCCCCCTGGTCGTGTCGCTCGTCGCTCTGACCGCGTTCGCCGCCTCGGCCGTGGTCCGGGCGTTCTTCGACCGGATCATGTCCACCTTCGTCACCTTCGTCCCCGCGAGCACGTCCTACCTGCCGTTCGCCCTGACCTGCTCGACCGTGCTCGTGCTGTTCGCGGTCGTCCTCGTCAGGTCGCGATCCCGTCTGAGAAGGAGTTGATGGTGTCCGAAACGAAACGACGCGTCGTGGTGACCGGTACCGGCGTGGTGAGCCCGATCGGCACTGACACGGAGGAGTTCTGGGGATCGCTGCTCGACGGTCGGACGAACTTCACCGAACCGGATATCGAGGGCGTGACCCTCGTCGCCCGGGTGCCCGACGGTTGGGAGAGGGGGTTCCCCACCCGCGTCCGCCGCCACACCGACCGGGTCACCCGCCTGGCGCTACGCGCCTCGGAGGAGGCCCTGACCGGTGCGGGCCTGCTCGATCTGCCCGAGGTGCTCCACGGGGCCGGGCTGTTCATGGGCAGTTCGATCGGCGGTGTGCGGACACTCGCCTCCGAGTTCGGCGACGGGGCCCTCCACGGGGTGCGGGAGATCTCCCCCCTGATCGTGCCCAAGGGGCTCATGAACATGATCGCGGCGAACATCTCCATCGAGTTCGGGCTGCGGGGCGAGGCGCTCAGCTACGCCTCCGCGTGCGCCTCGGGCAGCGTGGCGATCGGCGAGGCGTTCCGGAGGGTGCGCGCGGGCGACCTGGAAGTGGCCGTCGCCGGAGGCGCTGAGGCCTGTGTCATCGACCAGGTCCTCGAACCGTTCAGGAAGCTGGGCGCCATGACGTCCTCGACCGATCCCGACGGCGCGTCGGTGCCCTTCTCCGGGAACCGCTCGGGGTTCGTGATGGCGGAGGGCGCGGGGGTCCTCGTCCTGGAGTCGTGGGAGCACGCGCGGCGGCGGGGCGCGCCCGTCCTCGGCGAGGTGGTGGGCTACCACGGCAGCTCGGACGCGGGTTCGCTGCTCGCCCCCGACCTGGACGGGGTCACCCGTGCGATGGCGGGGCTGTTCTCGCCGAGGTCCGACCACGGGGTGTCGGAGGTCGGATACGTCAACGCGCACGGCACGTCCACCCAGCTCAACGACCGGACGGAGGCGTCGGCGATCGCGTCCCTGTTCCCGCATCGGCCGCTGGTGTCGTCGACCAAGTCGTACTACGGCCATCCGCTCGGAGCGGCGGGCGCGCTGGAGGCGATCGTGTGCCTGCTCAGCCTCGGCAGGGGCGTGGCCGTTCCCACCCTGAACGTGGGCAAGGACGACGTGGACCCCGATATCGACCTCAACCTGCTCCTGGGGGACCCTCAGCCGATGCCCGACGGCCTGGCCCTGTCGAACTCCTTCGCCTTCGGCGGGCAGAACTCCTCGCTCCTCCTGTCCCGGGCGGAGTGAGGGAGCGGTCACGTCGGTGCGGCGGCGCCCCCCGGAAGGTGCTCCGCGAATCCGCCGCAGAGGGGCCGTGCACAACCGCGCGGGGCGCTCCGGTCGTCGCCCGCCCGGACGAGGACCGGGGGTTCAGCGCGCCCTGAACCCCGCGGTCCCGCCCGTCCGGGCGGGCGGCGCCCCGGCGCGGGCGCCCGGTCCGGGAGCGGACACGGGCGGCGCCGGTGGGACTGCTCCGTCGGCAACGCCGCAACGGTGGCCGTCCGCCGGAGAGGACCGGCCCCGCTGGGGCGGCGGGACCGGTCCTCCGGGGGGTGCGCCGCGGCCCCCCGATACCAAGGGGGTGTGCCGGAGGGACCGCGGCGGGCACCTCCCCGGGAGGGGTGGGGAGGTGCCTCGGACCAGTTCTACCGGAACTCGGAGCTCCGTGAGGGGGAAACCCGGATTCCTCCGTCCCCGCGCTCGCGTTCGGCCCCCCGCACGGGCCCACCGCCCGCACGTCCGGGCGGGGGCCTAGAGGAGCAGCGTGCCGGTGGCCACGGTGACCGCCTCGCCGCCGATGATCACCCGCCCGTCGCGCTCCTCCACCAGCAGGTCGCCGCCGCGCGCGGAGGCCTGGTGGGCGCTCAGCTCACCGCGGCCCAGCCGGTCGGCCCAGAACGGGGTGAGCACGGTGTGCGCCCTGCCGGTGACGGGGTCCTCGGGCACGCCGATGTTGGGGCCGAAGACGCGGGAGACGAAGTCGTGGCCCTCGTCGGCCCGGGCGGTGACGATGACCAGGTGGTAGGGCATCCGCCCCAGCGCGGCGACGTCGGGTGTCAGCCCGCGCACGGCCTCCTCGTCGGCCAGTTCGACCAGCAGGTCCTGGCCGCCGAGGCCCAGGCCGGTCCACTGGGGGCGCGAGCCCAGGGCCCCGGCCAGGCCCTCGGGCTCCTCGACGCGCTTTGGCCGCGCGGCGGGGAAGTCCATCCACAGCCGCCCGTCCCGCTCCGCGACGGTGAGCACGCCGCTGCGGGTGGTGAAGCGGTAGGGACCGGGGACGCCGAGTTCGGACAGGGTGTGCGCGGTGGCCAGGGTGGCGTGCCCGCACAGGTCGACCTCGACGGCGGGGGTGAACCAGCGCAGCTCGTAGTCGGCGCCGGGCTCCCGCACGGGCCGGGCGAAGGCGGTCTCGGACAGGTTGAACTCCGCGGCCACTCCCTGGGCCCACTCGTCGGAGTATGCCTCGTCCAGGACCAGGACGGCGGCGGGGTTCCCGGCCAGGGGCCGGTCGGTGAAGGCGTCGACCACGCGGTACTCAGGCATGGGCCCAGGCTAGGAGGCTCCCCGGCGCCGCCCCAAGGACCACTTCGCGGGACAGTGGCCCCCTTTCGCCCCCGGCCCCGTCTAGAGCGGCGGCTCGTCCAGGATGAACATGGTCTGCGTGCTCTTGACCTCGGGGATGCGCTGGAGGCGTTCGAGGACGAAGGTGCGCAGGGCCGCGGCGTCGGCGACGCGGACCAGCAGGAGCAGGTCCACGTCCCCGGAGACGAGCGCGGCGTGGTCGACCTCGGGTATGTCGCGCAGGTAGCCGCGGAAGCGCTCCCAGGAGTGCTGCTCGATGCGCACCGACACGTAGGCCGACAGGGCGGTGCCGTACTTCTCGGGGTCGATGACGGCGGTGAAGCCGCGGATGACGCCCTCCGAGCGCAGGCGTTCGAGGCGCGAGTAGGCGTTGGCGCGGGAGATGTGCGCCTGTTCGGCGACCGCGCGGATGGACATGCGCCCGTCGTCGCGGAGCAGGGAGATGATGCGACGGTCGGTGTCGTCCAACTGCACGGCCATACTTACCTCGTACCGCTCACACGATCATCGACGGGGAACATCCGGGCCGCCGCGCCGCACTACTGGGCAGTTCGTCCAGTATCCGGATGGACTTATCGACAATATGGGGTGATTCACCCCATATTCAAGACATGGAGCACACCGATGAGCGATCCGGTCAGGCTCCTCCACTCCCCTCGACGGAGCCGGTGCGCCTCGTGGACCGGCGCCCTCCCCCGGCCCACGGGCCGGGGGAGGCCTGAACCTCGGGCCTGCCGGTGCGGGGCTTCCTGCCGCGGACGCGAACGGGGGCCGCGACCGGTCGGCCGCGGCCCCGCGGTGCGCCGGAACACGTGTTCCGGCCGACGGGCCGTCCCGTACGGGTCAGCGCCCGCCGCGCAGCCTGTCGATCGCGGAGTTGAGCCGCGTGCCCAGGCTGTGGCGACCGCTGCTCGCGTCCGTCAGGCTTCCGCCGTCGCGCTCGGCCCCGGCGTGGGCGCCGGACGGGCGGCGCGTCCAGGCGAAGAGCACGGCGAGCAGCACGGCCGGGATGAGGGCCAGGGCCAGCAGCCCGGTGCCGCTGACGACGCCGTCGGCGCCCATGAGCTGGAAGCCGGACAGGTCGTTGGCCGCGGTCTCTGCGGTCACGCCGCCGTCGCCGTCATCGTTCCCCTCCTCGGCGGCGCCCTCCTCGGGCTGCTCCTCCTTGGCGCTCTGCTCGGGCTCGCCCTCGGCCTTCTCCGGGGCGGGCTCCTCGCTCTCCTCGGTCTCCTGCGCGCTCTCCTCGGCGGGCTCCTCGGACTCCTCCTCGGGAAGAGCGTCCTCGGGGACAGGGGAGACCGCGTCCTCGCACTTGTCGCCGGGCTGCTGGAAGGGGTGCGGCGCGCCCTCGGTGCCCGCGCCGTCGCCCCACTCGGTGATGTAGTACTCCACCTCGAGGTGGCCGTTGCCGCCGCTGACGGTGTAGTCGCTGTCGTTCCAGGTCTCGCCCGTGATCTCGGCGAAGGTCTTGCCGTCCATGTCGAGGAGGACGTCACAGCCCTCGGAGGGGGCGCCCGGGCCCCGGTCGCCGATGAAGAACTCGGCTTTCTTGCCCTCGTAGACGACATAGCCCTCGGTGCCTAGCGGCCAACTGGGGCTGGAGAAAAGGCCCTTCTGCATGGGTTCCCCGCTCGCGGGGGCTCCTGTGTCCCCGTTGATGCCAGAACCGTCGTCCCAGAAGTAGGTCGCGGTAACTTCGCCGTGCTGAATGGGAGTGTCGTTGCTCATAAGTAGGAAGCCAGGTTGACGACAGGGCCGAGAAGACCGCGGGCATGACCCGCCCGGCATGCGGGCACGCTCGGTGCGCCCCGCGAGGGCGTGGTCAAGGCAGGGTTCTCCCGCGTCGCTGGCGGCGAGTGGCGGGCCGGGACGGGATACACCGATGGGATTCGGCTTCTCCGCTGGCACAGGCGCGTGGATTCGCGCGGCCCTGTCCCCGGGGAAAGAGGTCTCGACTCCCTTGCGGCTCTCGGCCGGTCAAGGGCTCGGCATCGGTTCGCCAAACAGCAATAACGAACCGATCACGAGGACACTAACCCACGTTTAGGCAAAGCGCGCAATCCCCCGAGGTAAAATGACTTTGCGTGTCCCTCGCAATACGTTGCGAAACGGGGCGTGAGAGGGACCGAAAACGCGAAAAGCCCCGGCGGCAGGGGGTTTACGGACCGCCCCGGGGCAGTGGAGGGGCCTTCCGCGGCCCTCGCCGTAGTTCCGACTCCACCCGTCCGCGGACGGCCGCGGAGCCCCGGTACGCGGCGGCGGACGAGGAGGACGCGGGTTACCGGCGAACGTGGTCAATACCACGCAAAACACACATACAGGAACGGTCAGCGCCGCCCCGGTCGGCTCCGGGCACGAGCGCAGGAGCCCGGGAGCCGCCGGGCGCGACCCCCACGACGGTCCGGCGGCCCGGGCCGCCGTGTCTCAGGTCACCTGGCTACGGCGGGAGAAGCGCTCCTGGCGCCACTCCCCCGTCTCCACGACCTCCAGCAGGGCCTGCGCGGCGTCCCACACGTCGACGTAGCGCAGGTAGAGCGGGGTGAACCCGAACCGCATGACGTCGGGGGCGCGGAAGTCGCCGACCACACCGCGCGCGATGAGCGCCTGCACGATCGGGTACCCGGCGCCCTCCTCCGGCTGCACCAGGGCCACCTGGCTGCCGCGTCGCGCGTGCTCCGCCGGAGTAATCGAGGAGATCCCCGCCCGGGCCGCGCGCTCCAGGAACAGGTCGGTCATGGCCAGGCTCTTGGCGCGTACCAGTTCCATGTCCGCCCGCGCCCACACGTCCAGACTCGCCTCCAGGGCGGCGTCGGCCACCAGCGGCTGCGAACCGCTCAGGAAGCGCGACACCCCCTGGGCGGGCTCGTAGTCCGCGATGAAGTCGAAGGGGCGCGCGTGCCCGTGCCAGCCGCTCAGGGGCTGGTCGGCCGCGGCGTGGTGGCGGCGTGCGGCGTACAGGAACGCGGGGGCGCCCGGACCCGCGTTGAGGTACTTGTAGGTGCACCCCACCGCGAAGTCGGCGCCGCCGCCGGACAGGTCGACGGGGACCGCGCCCGCGCTGTGGCACAGGTCCCAGACCACCAGTGCGCCGTGCTCGTGGGCCAGACGGGTGATGCCGGGCATATCCCGCAGGGTGCCGCTGCGGTAGTCCACGTGGCTGAGCAGCAGGACCGCGACGTCGCCCCGCTCCAGCTCCCGGGCCAGCCCTGGACCGTCGGGGTCCACGCGCCTCTGCGCGGCGCCCGTCAGCGAGGCCGCCCCCTCCGCGACGTACAGGTCGGTGGGGAAGTTGCCCGCCTCGCCCAGCACCACAGAGCGGTCGGACATGCGCAGCGCCGCGACCAGGGTCTTGAACAGGTTGGCCGAGGTCCCGTCGCCGACGACCACCTCGTCGGCGGCCGCGCCGACCAGCGGGGCGATCTTGGCGCCCAGGGTGCGCGGCTTGTCCCACCACCCGGCGTCGTTCCAGCTTCGGATAAGGTCGCGCCCCCACTCGCGTTCGATCATGTCGGCCACCCGGCCCGGGGTCGAGCGCGGCAGCGCGCCCAGCGAGTTGCCGTCCAGGTAGACCATGTCCTCGGGGAGGACGAACTCATCCCGGAAGGGAGCGAGGGGGTCGGCCGCGTCGAGCGCGACGCAGTCCGCGCGGGTGGCGGGGGTCATCGGGGTCCTGCTTCCTCGTGGCAGCGGGTGGGAACGGGTCAGACGGTACTGCGGAGGGACCACAGCTCGGGGAAGACGTCCTGCTCGGCGTTGCGCGCCAGCCAGTTCAGGCCGTTGGAGCCGCCGCTGCCGGGCCTGCCGCCCAGGGTGCGCTTGACGGCGACAAGGTGGCGATGACGCCACCTTGTGACCCGCTCGGCGACGTCGAGCAGCGCCTCGGCCAGCAGGAACAGCTCGTTGCCGGGCGCGTCGTGGGCGTAGACGGCCTTCCACGCCTCCTCCACGCCGGGACTGGCCTCGTAGGACAGGGTCCAGTCGCGCTCGACGCGGTCCTCGGGGACGGGCAGGCCGCGGCGGCGCAGCAGCCGCAGCGCCGCGTCGTAGAGCCCGGGCCGCTCCAGCAGGGCGGTGAGGTCGCCGACGACGCCGTCCATGGCCCTGTGCGGGCGGATCATGGCGGCGGACTTGTTGCCGAGCAGGAACTCCAGCTTGCGGTAGCCGTAGGACTGGAACCCCGAGGCCTCGCCGAAGGAATCGCGGAAGCGGTTGAACTCGGTGGGTGTCATGTCGGCGAGCAGGCCCCAGGAGTCGTTGAGCACGTCCTGGGCGTTGCGGGCGCGGCGCAGCCAGGCCAGGGCGCCGGGCACGTCGTCGGCCTCCAACGCGTCGCGCGCGGCCTCCCAGCGCTCCCGCACCAGGGCGAACAGCAGCTCCATGACCTGGGTGGCGATGATGAACGAGGGCTCGGCGGGCTCGGCGGTGCGCGGCTTCTGCAGGGACAGCAGGGTGTCGATGCCGGCGTAGTCGACGTAGGGGGTCGCGCGGTCGAAGGACAGGGTCGGGCTGTCGTCCCCGGCGCTCCGGGCCGCCTCGGCCCCGCCGGGGTCACCGGCGTACGGACACTGCTGGGCGGTCGTGGTGAGCATGCCAAACCCCTTGTCGCGATCGCGTGTACGGCGGCGCGCCCGCGGCGCCTCGGGCGGAGGGGTCAGCCCCCGCGCACGGCCGCCGGGCGCGTGAGGTGACATCATCGGGCACCCGCGCCCCGAACAGGAAGGGCCGTCGCACACGCGAAGGGGACACTGGCCTAGCATTCATAAGTCGTTGTGACTCTCGACTTTGGGAACGCAAAGCATGGCCTCACGGTTGGCAACCCCGCTGGACAGCGTCGACCAGCGCATCCTCGCCGAGCTCCAGCGGGACGGGCGCCTGTCCTTCAACGAACTGTCCCGCCGGGTGAACCTGTCCGCGCCCGCCGTCGCCGACCGCGTACGGCGCCTGACCGACCGCGGGGTGATCACCGGCTACCACGCGCACGTGGACCCGGCCGCGGCCGGACTGCCCGTGACCGCACTGGTGCGCATGGAGTGCTTCGGCGCGCACTGCCTGCTGCGCGACGAGGCGTCGCTGGAGATGCCGGAGATCCTCCAGGTGCACCGGGTGACCGGCGACGACTGCTGCGTCCTGCTCATCGCGGTCCGCTCCATGGAGCACTTCGAGAAGGTCATCGACAGGCTCGCCGAGCACGGCCGGCCCTCCAGCACCATGGTGATGTCCAGCCCCGTGCCCTGGCGCCCGGTGAGCGCCCCGGTGAACGGGCGGCCCTGATCGCAGGGGCCGCGGCCGCAGGTGGCCGCGCTGGCGCCCGCGTCGGCGGCCGGCCGGTCCCGGCCAGGCAGGCCCTACAGTTTCCGGATGAGCGTTCTCATCGACACCCCGGTCTGGCCGGGGCCGCGCGGCTGGCTGTTCGCGCACCTGGTCAGCGACAGCTCCTACGAGGAGCTGCACGCCTTCGCCCGTGCGCTCGGGGTGGACCCGCGGGCGTTCGAGCGCGACCACTACGACATCCCCGAGCACCTGCACGCGCGGGCCCTGGAGCTGGGCGCCGAGCACGTCAGCGGGCGGGAGCTGGTCACGCGCCTGCGCGCGTCCGGGCTGCGGCGGCCCAAGGCCGCCCGGCTGACCGGCACGGCCTGACCGGGCCGGTTCAGGTCGGGGGCGGCTCCACCGGCGGCGGGGCGTTCAGCCGGTCGAGTTCGGCGAGCACGTTCACCCGGGCCCTCGCCTCCCAGCGCGCCCGCCCGGCCGTGGTGTGGAACAGGTGCGGCGTCTCCAGCAGCGACCGCAGCACCGCGGTCCGGCCCGCGCGGAAGTCCTCGTCGGGAACGTGCCGGTACTCGGCGCGCACCGCCGTGGCGTAGGCGAGGTACCCGTCGGCAGGGGCGGCCAGCACCGACAGGTCGGCGTCGCAGAGCACCGCGCCGTCGGCGTCCCACCTGCCCGGCCGGTGCGTCGCGGTCACCCCGACCAGGCGCACGACCTCGCGGACCCGCGCGGTCCCCATCCCCGTCAGGGACAGCAGCCGCTCGGCGAGCCGCGCGCTCTCGCGCTCGTCGCGGCCCGGGACCCCCTCGTAGACGGCGTCGTGGAACCAGGCCGCGTAGCGCACGAGGTCGGCGTCGCGCACCCCCTCCTCACGGAGCAGCAGGTCGACCGCGCGCAGCACGGCCTCCAGGTGGGCGGGCGTGTGGTAGCGGCGGTGCGGCTCGTTCCAGCGGCCCAGGAGTTCGGCGCCGACCGCGACCGCCTCGGGGCCGTCCCCGGCGAGTCCGCGCCAGGCGGCTTCCAGCCACGCGTCGTCCATACTTCCCATTCTCCCCCGTCGCGGCGGGTCCGCCCGGCACCGGGTCAGGTGTCGGAGGTGTCCACGAGTCCGGCCTCGTGGGCGAGGACGGCCGCCTGCACCCTGTTGCGCATCTCCAGCCGGTTGAGGATGGCGCTGACGTAGCTCTTGACGGTGCCCTCCACGAGGAACAGCCGGTCGGCGATGTCGGCGTTGGACAGGCCCGCCCCCACCAGGGCCAGCACCTCGCGCTCGCGCTGGGTGAGCTCCTCGACCCGGGCGACGGCCGCCGCCTCCCGGGCGGCCCGGGGCCCGCCGAACCGGGCGATGACCTGGCGCGCCACCCGGGGGGACAGGTAGGCGCCGCCGTCGGCGACCGCGTGCACCCCGGCGATCAGCTCGCGCGGGTCGCCCGCCTTGAGCAGGAAGCCGCTGGCGCCGCCGCCGAGCGCCTGGGAGATGTAGCTGTCCTCCCCGAAGGTGGTGAGGACGACCACGGCGGTCCCGGGCGCGACCCTGCGGATCTCCGACGTGGCGGCGAGGCCGTCCATCCGGGGCATCCGGATGTCCAGCAGCGCCACGTCGGGGCGGTGGGAGAGCACCAGGTCCACGGCCTCACGGCCGTCCGCGGCCTCGGCCACCACGTCGATCTCCGGATCGCTGCCCAGGATCGCCCGTACCCCGGCGCGGATCATCGCCTCGTCGTCGGCGAGCAGCACCCTGATCACGTGTGTCCCTCTCCCCTGTGTCCGTCGCGGGTTCGCGTGGTCACCGTAGCGGCGCCTCGCGCTTGGTCAGCAGCCGCCCCTCGGAGAAGCAGACCTGGTAGAAGAACGTCTCCCCGCTGAAGAACAGGCCGTCGCCGCGGTAGTAGCTGCACGTGGCTCCCGGGGGGACGGCGTCCCGCGCCAGCACGCTCGCGTCCACGTACACCGAGTTCGGCGGCAGGGCCTCCTCGACCTCGGCCTGGGGGTCGCCGACGGTCAGGCCGGCGAACTCCTCGGGGGTCAGGGTGCTGCTCTCAATGTTCGTGACGCCGATCCAGCCCAGCCCGAGCACGATCGCCGCGGCAGCGGTGACCGGTACCAGGGCCAGGACCATCGTCCAGCCGCGCACCCGGCGGCGGGCGGCGAGCTGGAGCTGGTCGATCTGGGCAGCCTCCCCCTCCTCGTCGGGCCCCGCTCCGGCGGTGCCGTCCAACGGCATGGTCGCGCAGACCTCCCAGCCGCCGTCGCCGCTCGGCCCGGCGGCGAAGGAGCCCCCGGTCAGGCGGACGCGCTCGCGCAGGCCGATGAGTCCGCGCCTGCCGCCCAGGCCGGTGTCGGGACACGGCCCCGGGGGCGCGGAGTTGGTGACCCTGGCCTCCAACCGCTCCCCGCTGGCGGTCAGCCACACGGTCACGTCGGCACCGGGGGCGTACTTGGCGGCGTTGGTGAGCGACTCCTGGACGACCCGGTGGACCGCGCGGTCGACCATCGGAGGCAGGCCGCCGGTGTCGCCGTCGCGCACCAGCACGACCCGCATGCCGGAGTCGCGGACGCGTTCGACCAGCGCGGGGACGCCCTCGCCCGCGGGGGTCATGGGCGCGGGTCCGGTGTCGGCGCGCAGCACGCCGATGATCTCCCGCAGGCTGTGGGTGGCGCCGACCGCGGTGATCCGCAGTTCGGACGCGGAGCGGCGGTGCTCCTCGTCCAGGTCGGGGCTGACCTCCAGGGCCCCGGCGCGCAGGGCGATGAGGCTGAGCTCGTGGCCGAGGGAGTCGTGCATGTCCTGGGCGATGCGGGAGCGCTCGCGCAGTCTGGCCTCGTCGACGGTGAGGCGGTGCTCGCGCTGGAGCTGACGGGCGTGCTCCCATCCGGCTTCGGCCAGGGCCACGTGCTGGCGCCGGTAGACGCCCACCAGCCAGGGGAGCACGGCGGTGAACACGACGGTGCTCACGGTGGCGGGCCACGCGGCCGGCACCCCGGGCCCCAGCAGTGCTCCGACCGCCGTCCAAAGGACGGTCACGGAGGTGAAGAGCGCCAGCGCCGACCACACCGCGGGGACGCGGCGGCCCACCAGGTAGGCGACGCACAGCAGCAGGACGCTGAAGCCGTACACCCAGAACGAGCCGACCAGCGCCGCGGTCAGGGCTAGCAGCGGGTAGAGGCGGCAGAGCACCACGGTCAGCGCGGTCAGCGCCACCGCGGCGCACGCGGTGGCGAGCGCCTCGGCGGCCGACGTCTCCACCGCACGCCAGCGGATGAGCATCTCCCCCAGGCACAGGGCGGCGATCGCGGCACCGAACAGCACGTCGCGCCAGACGGCGCCCCGGTTGGGCCAGCCCCCGAGCGGGGTCAGCGCACGCCGAAGACCCGCGCGCGGTACGGAGAGGTCCATGCACGTGAACCTACACATCGGGGGCGGGGCGGCGGCACCGTCGAAAGTCAGGACGGGGCCACCCCTTTCCGGCGGTCTGCTCCCGCGCCCGCCCCTCCCCGCGCGGTGCGCCCGGTGGGAGCGCCGCGCGGCGCGCCCACCGACGAAGGCCATATCATGGGATGAATTTTGGCCCCTTCGCGATGACCCGAGCCGTACGGCAGTGCCGGGATCCGGGGTCGGCAACCACGAGCGCGGACAGGGGCCGGATGTCACCTTTGGACACGCTGCGGCGCATGCACCACATCGCGGGGTGGCCGCTGCTCCTGAGCACCTTCCTCGCCCGTCTGCCCATCTCCATGTCCCTGATCGGCCTGCTCACCCTGGTCACCACCACGACCGGGAGCGTGGCCGCCGCGGGTGCGGTGACCGGCGCCTTCGCGCTCGGGGAGACCGTGGGCGGGCCCGTCATCGCCCGTTTCGCCGACCGGCGCGGACAGCGCGTCCCGGTGCTGGTCGCCTCGCTCGTGGACGCCGTGCTCATCGCCGTGCTCGTGACCGCCGTCCTGGCGGAGGCCTCCGCCCCGGTCCTGGCCGTGCTGGCAGCCGTGGCGGGCCTGTGCATGCCCCAGATCGGCCCCATGGCGCGCACGCGCTGGGTGGTGCTCATCCGGCGGGGGCCGCATCGGGGCCAGGAGCGCGAACGTTCGGTGTCCGCGGCGATGTCGGTGGAGGGCGTGCTGGACGAGGCCGCGTTCGTCCTGGGCCCCGCCCTGGTGGGCCTGCTCACCGTGACGCTCTCCCCTGCGGCGAGCGTGCTGGGCGCGGCCGTGCTCATCGGCGTGTTCGGGACCGTGTTCGCCCTCCACCCCACCGCGCCCCCCGGGACTCCGCCGGTGCGGGGCGCCGGGGGCCGCATCGCCACGCCCGCGCTGCTGGTCCTGGCCGTCCCCATGTTCTGCCAGGGCCTGTTCTTCGGCGGCATGTCCACCGGCGTGACCGCGTTCTCCGCCGCCTCCGGGCACGGGGACCTGTCCGGGCTGATGTACGCGGTGATGGGCACCAGCAGCGCCGTCGCGGGCCTGCTGATGGCCTCCGTCCCCGTAGGCTTCCCGCTCACCGCGCGGACCCGGATGGCGGCGGGCGCGCTGTTCCTGCTCACCCTGCCGCTGTACGCGGCCCACGGCGCGGCCGCCCTGGCGGTGGCCATCTTCGTCCTGGGCGCCGCGATCGGCCCGCACATCGTGAGCCTGTTCGGGCTGATCGAGAGGGCCGCCCCCGCCAGTCGCCTGTCGCAGTCGATGGCCGTGGTCCTGAGCTGCCTGATCCTGGGCCAGGCGCTGGGGTCGTCGGTCGCGGGCGCCCTGGCCGACGCGTACGGCCACCAGGGGGCGTTCGTGCTGGCCACACTGGGCGGCCTGCTCTCCTTCGCGGTGACCGTCCTGGTGATGCGGGCCCGCTGGTACACGCGCGGCGAACCGTCCTCTCCGGCGACGGTGACACGTTCCGCTCCGGACGCCTGAGAGGGGTGACGGGGGAGGTCAGGATGTGTGTCGGGGTGATTCGGGGAACATCCGGCGTTAAACCCGCGTTAAAGAGGGGCCCATCATTCTGACTCCGACCTAGGCTCGATGATCGTGCTCGATCTACTGGCCACCATCGGCCCCCGCCGCAGAGAGGTGCCCGTGCCCCAGCTCAACGGGCTCGCCCGCGTCACCCTGTCGGTCCGCGACCGCGACGAGAGTGTGCGCTTCTACCGCACGGTCCTGGGTTTCCGGGTCCTCGGCAAGCGCGACCACGAGGGCACACGGCGCACCGAGTGCCAGCACCCGGCCTCCGGACTGCTGCTGGCGCTCATCCAGCACCGCGACAACTTCAAGGGCAGGTTCGACCGCAGGCACTGCGGCCTGGACCGCCTCACCCTGGGCGTGGAGAACCTGGGTGAACTGGAGGCCTGGGAGGAGCGCTTCGCGGAGATGGACGTGGAGCACTCCCCGGTGATGCACGGCGAGGAGGGCTCCACCCTGCTCTTCTACGACCCGGACGGCACCGAACTGGCCCTGTTCGCCCACGCGGAGCTCGACGCCGACGAGGACTGAGCCGCACGGGGCCGGGGCCCGGGCCCCGGCCGCGCGCCGCCGACCGGGTGGGGAGCGGACTCGGCCCCCGATCGGAAAGCCCGGCGGGCGCCCCTGCCTACTCCACCTCGACCAGCTTCAGGCGCACGTCGCGCTCGGCGAGGTCGTCCACGGCCGAGCGCGGGAGCCGGTCGTCGGTGATGATCAGGTCGAACTCCTCCAGACTCGCCACCCTGAAGGTGCCGAACTTGCCGTACTTGGTGCTGTCGACCGTGAGTACGCTCTTGGAGGCGATCCGCAGCAGCGCCTGCTTTGCGACGACCTTGGCCTCGGAGGGCGTGGTCGACCCGCGCTCGGCGTCCCAGGAGCTGCTGGCGATGAAGGCCAGGTCGACGTTCACCTGGCGCAGGAAGTCGGCGGTGAAGCGCCCGACCGAGGAGTGGTCGGAGTGCGAGACCACCCCGCCGGTGTGGATCAGCTCGATCCCCGGGTACTCCATCAGGTGGCCCACGACGTTGAAGTCGCTGGTGATGACGGTCAGGCCGACCTTGTCGGTGAGCAGCGGGACCATCTGCAGCGTGGTCGTGCCCGCGTCCAGGTAGATGGTGAAGTTCTCCCGGACCAGCTCGGCCGCCGCGCGCGCTATGGCCCGTTTGGCGGGCACCTCCAGCTGCGCCTTGGCCAGGTAGGAGGGCTCGCTCTTGAGCCGCGCCGCGAGCCGCACTCCCCCGGTGACCGACAGCACCTTGCCGTCGTTCTCCAACGCCTGGATGTCACGCCGGACCGTCATGTGGGACACGGACAGCATCGACGTGAGCTCGTTGATGCTCAGCACGTGGCGCTCCTGAAGGAGCTTGAGGATGTGCTCTCGTCTCTGGTCCGGAATCATCGTTCGCCTCACACTCCAGGGACGGTCATGGGGCACCGTGCGGTCACGACGCCGTGTAACAAAGTTTCCCAGCTCGACGCACCCCGTCGGCGTCCCCGACGACGTGAGTCCGCTCGCAATCGCGGCGCCACGCAACGGCAACACCGCTCCGGGAGGGGCGCCGCACGCCCGTCCGCACACGCCCCGGCGGGCGTTTTTCCTGTTTGCACCACGTAAAGCGGAAGTCTTTGCCACCCTTGACGGCATGACGTTGTCCATCGCACTGCGCGGAGACACCGCACGCTTCCCGGGAAACACCCTCCCGGCTCTGCGTTCAGCCTCCCGTGCCGGGGCTGACCTGGTCAAGATCGACGTCCATCTCACCTCCGACGGTTATCCCGTCCTGGTGGACGAACGGCTCGTGGCCCTTCCCGGTTCCCCGCCCCGACCCGTGGGGGAGCTGACCCTGGCCGAGATCGCCACCGCCCGCGACGACGTGGAGCGTCGAGTGCCCACCCTGATGGAGGTGCTCGCCGAGTACACCGGCGACACGCCCCCTCCCCTGCTCGTGGACGCGGGCGCGCCCGACGCGGCGCTGGCGGCGGACAGCCTGCTGCGGGCGCGCGGGTTCGGCGACCAGGTGCTCTTCACCGGTTCCACCGAGACCCTCGACGCCCTGCGCGGCCGCAGCTCCGAGGCCCGGCTGATGCTGGCCTGGGACAAGCCGGGCCCTCCGCCCGAAGACGTGGTGCGGACCCTGCGTCCGACCTTCCTGGGCACGCACTACACACTGCTGACCCGGGAACTGGTCTCGGAGATGCACCTGCGCGGCTACCTCGTCACGGCGTGGACGGTGAACGACTTCCCCGAGATGGCGCGTGTCGTGGGCATGGGCGTGGACGCGCTCGCCACCGAGCGGATCGAGGACCTGGTGTCTCTGACCAGCGGCCGGGATCGGCGGGCACCGGCCGCCGGTCCGGTCTGAGAGCGGGGGTCGCGGAACCGATCCGGTGAAAGACCGCACGCCCTCACACCACTCCGGGGGCGTACTCCGAGCGATGAGACAGCACATGACTGCCGACGCATCCCCTCACGCGCTCCGCACCACGGCACCCGTCCTGGACTGCGCGGCGCACCTTTTCGCCCAGTACGGCCCACAAGGCCTGGCGATGTCCGAACTGACCTCCCGGATCTCGGACGAGACCGGGGCCGACCCCGCCGCGCTCAGACACGCCTTCCCCACCAGGTTCGACCTGGCCTACGCCGTCGTGCTGCGCTCCACCCGGGAGCGGGTGCACGGGCAACTGGCCGCTGACCGGCCGGACCGGCCCGCGAAGGAACGCATGTCCACGCTGGTCAGACGGCACGTGGAAACCGGCTGGCGGCACCGGGCGGCGACAGCGCTGGGGCACGAGCTGCTTCCGGTGCTGCGCGCCATCCACCCGGCCCGCCACCGCGAGGTCACATCCCTGACGCGGGCGTACCGCGAACACGTGCGCGGCATCATCCTGGACGGCGTGACCCGCGGGGAGTTCGGGGTGCGCGAGCCCGGGCGGGTCGCCGACGAGGTGCTGGAGACCTTCGACTCCCTGCTGCACTGGTACGACCCCGGGGCCGGCCTGAGCCTGGACGACCTGGCCGCCGTCCACGTCGACCTCGTGCTCCACCACCACCTGGGGTGCCCGCGCTGACCGGACGGCCGCGGCGGGTGCCGTGCGCCGTGCCGGGCCCTACCCCTAGCCGCCGACGAGCTGGTAGAGGTCCACCGACTCGGCCAGCGCGCGCAGTCCGGCGTCCCCCGGGTGGAGGTGGTCGCCCGAGTCGTAGGCGGGCAGCATGCGGCTGGGGTCCTGCGGGTCGCGCAGGACCGCGTCGAAGTCCCACACGCCGTCGAAGGGCGACAGGGGGTCGTTCGCCTGCGCCCGCAGGTGGTCGTTGACCCGCTGGCGGGCCCGGTCGACCTCCTCGGTGCAGCGCGTCTCGCCCCCGCAGGGGCCGAGCGTGGCCACGAACACCCGCATGCCGTTCTCGCGGGCCAGCCCCGCGATCTCCTCGATCCCGGCGATCACCGACTCGGGAGGGGTGCTCCAACGCAGGTCGTTGATCCCGGCGAAGACGACCAGGGTGTTCACCCCGCTCTGGGCCAGCACGTCCCGGTGCACCCGGTGGGTCAGCGCCACCCCGGTGGGGTTGGTGGAGACGCCCTCGCCCGGGTAGCCGTCCCGGATCACGTGGTTTCCGGCCACACCGAGGTTGAGCACGCCCGGGTTGGGCAGGCCCGGCTGCTCGGACAGCCGGGCGCTGAGCACGTCGGGCCAGCGGGCATGGGCGTCGGGGGTGGAGCGGATCCCGTCGGTGATGGAGTCGCCGAAGGCGGCGATCGCGCCCGGCCCCCCGGAGACCTCCACCGCGGTGAGGAAGGGCCACTGCGCGACCCGGCCGGTGAACGGCTCCCCCGTGGTCTCCAGGGTCAGGTCACCGCTTCCCGGGGCGCTGGTGTAGTTGGTGTCCACCGAGGCGTAGTGCACCGGCGCGGTGGTCACCCGCTCGGGCAGGTGGACACTGACCAGGACGTCGGTCTGCGGCGGCAGGAGCATCTCGACGGGGTCGCTGAACACCTGTCCCCCGGCCGGGATGACGGTGTCGGAGCGCCCCTCGAAGGTCAGCGGGACCGCGGCGCCGCGGGAGGCGGCACCGCTTCCGCGCAGCGCCACGGAGGCCGCGCCCACGGTGACGGGGGCGGCGGCGAAGGTGTTGTCCAGTCGGATGCGGACCGTGTGGCCGCCGGTGGTCGTGCGCGCCGACAGCCGCAGGGTCTGGTCCTGCCAGGGACCCACCTCCATGTAGCCGGAGGTCGCGCGCGCCCAGGTGCCCGTCCACTCCGTGTCCGCGGCCCGCCCGCCCACGGAGAACACGTGGATGCGGCCCGCATGGTCACCGGTCTCGGGCAGCACCACGTGGGAGATCTCCCGGCCGGGGTCCACGGTGACGCCGCGCGCGTACAGGCGTGCCGCGCCGAGGGTGGGGCTGGGACCGGTGTGGCGCGCGGAGTTGGCGTAGGGCAGGGTGAGCGCGGCCTCGCTCGCGGGCCCGGCGGTCCAGTGCGGCACCGACAGGGTGAACTCCTGCTCCCGGCCGTCGGCGTAGACCACCCGGCCGGTTCCGGCGACCTCGGCCTGGACGCCGTCGGTGCGGGTCGCGGTGGCCAGGAAGGTGAGCGACCGGTAGCGCTCGTCCGCGAGCCGCAGGAACTGGCCGTCCGAGACCAGGTGGTCGGGGCGGCCGGGGGCGTAGTCGGGCAGCTCCATGGGCGTGCCGAGCAGGACCACCTCACGGCCGGGCGTCCACCCGGCGGCGGCCAGCGCCTGGGAGGACAGGCTGTTGCCGGAGCCGTCGAGGTCTACGGTGGCGGCGGATGTGTCCCGGGAGACGCCGATCCGGTCGACGAGGCCGCTGAAGGGGACGGCGTTCACCGCGGGGACGGTCTGCTCCCTGGACTCGGAGGGCACGGCGCCCCCGTCCCGGGAGACGGCGGTGTTGACCACGACCACGAGGAGTACCGCCGCGGCCGCCGCGGCCAGGCCGCGCAGCAGGCGGGGACTGGGCTCCGCCCCGTACCGGTGGGTTCCGCGCCGCCGTGTGCCGTCCGCTGCCAACGCTCGCCTCTCCCCCCGAATGCATCTGTCCACCGACTGTCGGACGCCGCCGCGCGCGCCGTGGTTGTTGAGACGTGGACCACCGCGCCCCTCGGAACGGCCGCCAGTGTAAACGAGCCTCCTCCACCGGTCGCGGAGGTTCCGGGATGTACTGGACGGCGGGTCGTATGTCCTGCGACCTGCGCGGAACGGGAAAACACGCAGGAGCTTCGGATTCGGGCAGGAGTGCCGCCATATTCGCCCGATGTCAACCCGGAAAATTGGACGTCCGTTATTCGGGTGCCACAGTGGGGACCGCCTCGGAAGAAAAGAACATACCAAAGGCCCTATAAGTAGACAAAACATAGACGAAGAAACGGGTGCTGCGGCCCCGGTCCCGTGGTGTCGGCTCCCCGGCCCGCACACGGAGGACAGCGGGGCGCAGGGGCGCAGGGGGGCGACGGAGTACGTGGCGCGCGTGTCCGGTGTCTTCGGCAGGAACGGACGACCGCAGCGCCGCGGAACGGCGGCCGACCGCGCGCCGCACGAACTCGCGCGCCTATTGCGCGCACACGGACCGCGCAGGCGGTTTCCGGGCACGGGCCCGTGGCGAAGAAAGCGCCTCCTGCCTGTATGCACAGGTGGGAGGCGCTTTTTTCGTGTTCGGAGAGGGTAGGCCGGGCAGGACTCGAACCCGCGACCCAGGGATTATGAGTCCCCTGCTCTAACCAACTGAGCTACCGGCCCGCCGTGATCGGCAAACGCCATCCTAACAGGGTGGGTCCGACGCTTCCCGCCCTAAATCCGTTACCGGACAGGGCCTGCCGATCGCCTGCCCGGGACGGCGCGGAGACACGTACCGCGCACCTGGGTCACAGCACGCGGGAGAGCGCGGTCTAGGGTGGTGAGGTGCGGCGCGCGCCTGGACGGCCCCCAGCGCCCGGTACCGAAGCCGCGTCGAACCCGTTGTGAGCATCGCGGGTCGCGAAACGTCGTCAGGGAGAGTTCACGTCATGTCCAAAGCACCCGTCAACGTCACCGTCACCGGCGCCGCCGGCCAGATCGGCTACGCGCTGCTGTTCCGGATCGCCTCCGGCCAGCTGCTCGGCGCCGACACCCCGGTGAAGCTGCGCCTGCTGGAGATCCCCCAGGCCGTCAAGGCCGCCGAGGGCACGGCGATGGAGCTGGACGACTGCGCCTTCCCGCTGCTCCAGGGCATCGACATCTTCGACGACGCCGCCCAGGCCTTCCAGGGCGCCAACGTCGCCCTGCTGGTCGGCGCCCGCCCGCGCGGCAAGGGCATGGAGCGCGGCGACCTGCTGGAGGCCAACGGAGGCATCTTCAAGCCCCAGGGCGAGGCGATCAACGCCGGTGCGGCCGACGACATCCGCGTGCTGGTGGTGGGCAACCCCGCCAACACCAACGCCCTCATCGCACAGAGCCACGCCCCGGACGTCCCGGCCGAGCGCTTCACCGCGATGACCCGCCTGGACCACAACCGCGCGCTCACCCAGCTCGCCAAGAAGCTCGACGTGTCGATCAACGACATCAAGAAGCTCACGATCTGGGGCAACCACTCCGCCACCCAGTACCCGGACGTGTTCAACGCCGAGGTCAACGGCGCCAACGCGGCCAAGGCCGTCGGTGACCAGGCCTGGCTGGAGAACGACTTCATCCCGACCGTCGCCAAGCGCGGCGCCGCGATCATCGAGGCCCGTGGCGCCTCCTCGGCGGCCTCCGCCGCCAACGCCGCCATCGACCACGTCCACGACTGGGTCAACGGCACCCCCGAGGGCGACTGGACCTCCGCGGCCATCCCCTCCGACGGCTCCTACGGCGTGCCCGAGGGCATCATCTCCTCTTTCCCGGTGGTCTCGCGCGGCGGCAGGTGGGAGATCGTGCAGGGCCTGGAGATCGACGACTTCTCCCGCGCCCGCATCGACGCCTCCGTCAAGGAGCTGGTCGAGGAGCGCGACACCGTCAAGCAGCTCGGCCTGGTCTGAGCACCGCGACGCGCACCGGGACACCGGTGGCGTGACGGGCGCGCCCCGCGCGGGGCGCGCCCGTCGTCGTCGCGGGCCCCGGGCCCGCGTGCGGCGGCCGCCGTCCCCAAGGGGGCCGGGAAGCAGGCAGTATAGAGAGCGTGAGTCTCATCGATGTGCTTCCGGCCGAACCAGAACCCGACTCCCTCTTCGAGGCGTTCGCTTTGTGGGCCGAGGAGCGGGGCCTCACCCTCTACCCGCACCAGGAGGAGGCCCTCATCGAGGTCGTCTCCGGGTCCAACGTCATCCTCAACACCCCCACCGGCTCGGGCAAGAGCATGGTGGCGACCGGCGCGCTCTTCGCCGCGCTGGCCCGTGACGAGTGCGCGTTCTACACCGCGCCCATCAAGGCGCTGGTGTCGGAGAAGTTCTTCGACCTGTGCAAGATCTTCGGCACCGACAACGTCGGCATGATGACCGGCGACGCCAGCGTCAACGCCGACGCGCCCATCGTGTGCTGCACGGCGGAGGTCCTGGCCCAGATCGCCCTGGCCGAGGGCGCGAACGCCGACATCAACACGGTCGTCATGGACGAGTTCCACTTCTACGCCGAGCCCGACCGCGGGTGGGCGTGGCAGGTGCCGCTGCTGGAGATGCCGCAGGCGCAGTTCCTGCTGATGTCGGCCACCCTGGGCGACGTCAGCCGCTTCGAGGAGGACCTGGAGAAGCGCACCGGGCGCCCCACCGCCGTGGTGGCCTCGGCCGAGCGCCCCGTGCCCCTCTACTACGACTACCGGGTCACCCCGCTGCACGAGACGCTGGAGGAGCTGCTCGGCAGCGGCAACGCCCCGGTGTACATCGTGCACTTCACCCAGGCGCAGGCGGTCGAGCGCGCGCAGTCGCTGACCAGCATCAACATGTGCACCAAGGAGGAGAAGGCGGCGATCGCAGCGGAGATCGGCAACTTCCGCTTCACCACCAAGTTCGGCCGCAACCTGTCCCGCTACGTGCGGCACGGCATCGGCGTGCACCACGCGGGCATGCTGCCCAAGTACCGGCGCCTGGTCGAACGTCTGGCGCAGTCGGGGCTGCTCAAGGTGATCTGCGGGACCGACACCCTCGGCGTGGGAGTGAACGTGCCCATCCGCACGGTGCTGTTCACCGCGCTGAGCAAGTACGACGGGGTGCGCGTGCGCCGTCTGCGCGCCCGCGAGTTCCACCAGATCGCCGGGCGCGCGGGCCGCGCCGGGTTCGACACCGTGGGCAACGTGGTGGCCCAGGCGCCCGAGCACGTCATCGAGAACGAGAAGGCGCTGGCCAAGGTCGGCGACGACGCCAAGAAGCGGCGCAAGGTGGTGCGCAAGAAGGCCCCGGAGGGTTTCGTCTCCTGGGACGAGGCCACCTTCACCAAGCTCATCGAGTCCGACCCCGAGCCCCTGACCTCGCGGTTCAGGGTCAGCAACGCCATGCTGCTGAGCGTGATCGCCCGCCCGGGCGACTGCTTCCCGGCCATGAAGCACCTGCTCACCGAGAACCACGACGACCGGCCCAGGCAGCGCCGCCACATCAGCGAGGCCATCGCCATCTACCGGTCGCTGCTGGACGGCGGGATCGTGGAGGCGCTCCCCGAGCCCGACGCGCAGGGGCGCACCGCGCGGTTGACCGTGGACCTCCAGGCCGACTTCGCGCTCAACCAGCCGCTGTCCACGTTCGCGCTGGCCGCGTTGGACCTGCTGGACGAGGAGTCGCCCACGTACCCGCTGGACGTGCTCAGTGTGGTGGAGTCCACCCTGGACGACCCGCGGCAGATCCTGGGCGCCCAGCTCAACAAGGCGCGCGGCGAGGCCGTCCAGCAGATGAAGATGGACGGCATCGAGTACGACGAGCGCATGGAGCGGCTGGAGGAGGTCGACTACCCCAAGCCGCTGGAGGATCTGCTCGGACACGCCTACGAGGTGTACCGGCGCGGTCACCCGTGGGTGGGCGACCACCCGCTCCGTCCCAAGACGGTGGCCCGGGACATGTACGAGCGGGCGATGACCTTCACCGAGTACGTGGGCTTCTACGAGCTGGCCCGCTCCGAGGGGCTCGTGCTGCGCTACCTGGCCAGCGCGTACAAGGCGCTCAACCAGACGGTGCCCGACGACGCCAAGACCGAGGAGCTGCGCGACCTCATCGAGTGGCTGGGCGAGCTGGTCCGCCAGGTGGACTCCAGTCTGCTGGACGAGTGGGAGCAGCTGACCAACCCCGAGGCGGAGGTGCCGGAGGACGCGGCCGCCGCCGAGGAGAAGGTGCGGCCCGTCACCACCAACGAGCGGGCGTTCCGGGTGCTGGTACGCAACGAGATGTTCCGCCGCGTGGAGCTGGCCGCCCTTCGCCGCCACAGCGAACTCGGGCGGCTGGACGAGGACGGGGAGTGGGACGCCGAGGCCTGGGAGGAGGCCCTGGACGCCTACTTCGAGGAGCACGACGCGATCGGGACCGGTCCGGACGCGCGCGGCCCGGCGATGCTGCTCATCGAGAAGGAGCCCGAGCTGTGGCGGGTCCGCCAGGTCTTCGCCGACCCGGCGGGCGACCACGACTGGGGCATCAGCGCCGAGGTGGACCTGGCCGCTTCCGACGCCGAGGGGCGCGCGGTTTTGCACGTGGCGGACGTGGACCGGCTGTAGGGGCGGGCGGTAACGGCAGGACGGTGATCGGTTGACGGGCAGGACCGGCTGGCGGGTATGGCCTGCTGGCGGGTGCGACCGGTAGAAGGACGCGACCGGCTACCACGGCGAACGCGGTCGGCCGCGGGCACCGGCCGGGCGCGCGGACACCGCTGGCCGCGCGGGAGCGGCCGTTTCCGGGCACGTTCATGCCGTCCGGGGGGGTGGGCCCCCTGTATCCAGCAGACGACCGCGGCGATGAGCGGCGCCACAGGCCGGATCCGGCCTGTGGACGACCCGGGTCGGGCCGCCTCCGGCGGGTAGAAAGGACGACACGGGGTCCGGCGCCGCGGACCCGCTCCCCTGCCCGCCGACCCCTCCCGTTCCAGCGGTCGTGCGGACCTTCACGCACAGGAGGTTCGACCATGCCCCTTCCCCTGATCGCCTGGGCCGCCGCCGCTGGAGGCGCCGCGGCCGCCGCCTACGTCGCCCGCCGGATGTCCAGGGACGAGGAGTTCGCCGGAAGGGTTCGCGAGGTCGCCGCCTCCTTCAGCAGGTCGGTGTCGGCCAGCGACGTACTCGACGGACTCCTGGAGATGGAGGAGCTCGTCGCCATGCGCCACCTCGACGCCAGGGCGCCCCGGATGAGCGCCCAGGAGTGGGACGACTTCTCCGGGGCGGTGCACGCCCGCGTCACCAATCCCTACGAGGACGAGGAGACCAAGGCCCGGACGCGCCGCCTGTACTCCTACGCGGGCAACCTCAGATGACGCGGCCGCCGTCCGCCGGGCTCCCGCTCAGCCCAGCAGGTGGGCGTTGACCTCACGTACTCCAGCGGCCAGGTCGGGCCGCTCCACGACCGTCCGGCCCGCCGCGCGCAGGCGCTCGGCGCCGTCGCAGTCCACGAACACTGAGGGCTCGCGCCAGGCGAACACCACGCGCGCGAGGGGAGTGGCCAGGATCAGCGCCGAGCAGGACAACGGCCGGGAGGCACGGGAGCTGCACGGTTCCAGGGACGAGTACAGGGTGGCTCCGGCCAGCCGGGGGTCGTCGGCGTCCACCTCCCGCAGGGCCGCCTCCTCGGCGTGGTCGTGCGGGTCGTCACGGCGCGAGTAGCCCTCGCCCAGGACGGTGCCGTCGGCGGCGACCACGGCGCAGCCCACCGAGAACGCCGTGTCCGAGGGCGGACAGGCGCGGGACAGCTCGACCGTGCGGCGCAGCCACCGGGCGTCGGGCTCCCCCTCTCCGGGGGGCGGACCGGCGCTCACGCCCGCTCCCCCGGGGCCAGCCGGTAGCGCAGGACCGCCACGTCGCCCAGCGCCCTGGCCTCCACCAGTCGCATCGGCGATTCGGGGGTCTGCGGGAAGGTCCCGGGTACGACGAAGCGCGGGGCGTCCTCCTGTCCCACCAGGAAGGGGGCCACCGCCAACCGGAGCTCGTCGACCAGCCCCGAGGTGAGGAAGAGGGTGTGGATGTGCCCGCCGCCCTCGACCAGCAGGCGGGCGACGCCCCGTGCGGCCAGGTCGGCCAGCACGGCCCGGGCGGTGGGCGGGTCCCCGGCGTCCACGACCCCGGCGGGCGGGTCGGCGGCGGGGCGGGCGGCCAGCGCGCGCCGGGCGGTGTCCACGCCCGCGCCTCCGGTGTAGACGACGGCTCCCGCGTCCCCTGTGGAGAAGAAGCGGGCCGCCGGGTCGAACTTCCCGCTGCGGGTGAGCAGGGCTTTTAGCAGGTGCTCGGTGCGCCCGCCCTCCCGGCGGCGTTCGCGCAGCCGCGGGGATCGCACCAGCAGTCTGGGGTTGTCGGCGCGCAGGGTGCCCGCGCCGACGAGGATGGCGTCGCACTCCGCCCGTAGTTCGTCGACCTCGGCGAAGTCGGCCTCGTTGGACAGGCGCAGCCGCTCGGGCCCGGTGTCGTCGATGCGTCCGTCGACCGACATGGCGCAGCTGAGGATGGTGTACGGGCGGTCCATGGCCCCAGGCTAGGCCACGGCGCGGGACCGGGCGGTCCGCGCCCCGGGGAGTGCCCGTGTGAGGAGAGCCGCCCGTGGCCGGGGAACGCCGGCGTCCGAGGTGTGTCCGCGTCCGCGAGAGCCCGCGACCGGAAGGGCCAGCGGCTGGAAGAGTCGGCGTCCGAGCGGTGTTCCGGTGTTTTCGGACCGCCGCGTCGCCGTTCACCGGTTGCGCCGCATTCGTGGGCCCGCCAAGGAATTTCCGCAGGTGGCGACTGGGTGCGCGGAATTTCCCCCCGATATGAGCCGGGAGCGCTTTTCGCCGTTCGCGCGCGGGGAAGGAGCCCGCGGCCACGCCCCGGGGGCGGGACACAACCACCCTTACCCACATGTCTCCACCACCACACACAGACGCCTACGGAACCGGGTAAGCCCGCAGTCACGGGCTTTCCGGCTCCGGAGCCCCACCCCAATTACTCCCATAATGGACATTAGGTGTATAACCCCTAGCCCACCCAGGACACCTCTTCGCCACACCCCGCGGTACTTCCCGGGCACCGCGAACACCGATTTTTATGACCGGAGTCTGTGACTCGGTTAACAACACCTCTCACGCGGAATACAATCCAGTGGTCGACCACTCTTCCCACCTCAGACAAGAGGACGGCGATGTCTCGATTCACCTCCCCCCTTTTCCTGAGGCAGGCGGGGGGCAAACACGTCCGCGCCCACCCACCGCCCGCCGTTGACCTGACCCGGCCCAGCGTGGCCAGGCTGCACTCCTTCCACCTCAAGGGCAAGGACCACTTCGAGGCGGACCGGGACCTGGCCACCCGCGCGGAGCGGGTCGCGCCCGGTTTCCAGGACCTCGTGCTGGGAGAGAGGGCCTTCCTCCAGCGCGCCGTCCGCCACCTGTGCGCGGAGCTGGGCATCCGGCAGTTCATCCAGTTCGGCGCGGGGCTGCCCGCACCGGGCGACCCGCACGAGATCGCGCACGAGAGCGACACCCGGGCGCGCGTCGTCTACGCCACCGACGATCCGGTGGTCCTGACCCACCACCTCGCCCTGCTCCGCGACCGGCGCACCACCACCGCGGTGCGCGCCTCGCTCACCCGTCCGGACGAGCTATTGGACAGCTCCGAGACCCGGAGCTTCCTCGACCTGGACCAGCCCGTCGGCCTGCTGCTCACCGGCGCCGTCACGCACACCTCCGACGCCGACCACCCGGCCGAGCACATCGCCGCACTGCGCGACGCCCTGGCTCCCGGCAGCCACATGGTCCTCAGCCACTACTGCCGGCCCGACTCCGCCGTCTTCCCCAAGGACGCGGCGCGGGCCGAGCAACTGGAGCAGGTGTTCGCCGAGCGCCTGCGCTCCGGCCGCTGGCGCTCCCGGCGGGCCATCCTCGGTTTCTTCGAGGGCTGGCGCGTCGCCGAGCCCGGCGTGATCGAGGTCCAGCGGTGGCGAACGCTGCCCGTGGCCCCGCCGGTACCCGGCTGCTACCAGATGCCCCAGCGCAACCGCCGCCTGCTCCTCGGCGGAGTCGCCGGAATCTGAGGCGTCACCTCCGCCCCGCGTCGCAGCCGCCAGGACCGGCAGCGGGCGAGGTCCGCCACCGCGCACACCAGGCCACTCAGCCCAGTGGCCCCGGCACCGAGCGGTCCCGTGTCCCGACCACGGGAACCCTCGGAGTACTCCAGCGGGCCCGAACCGCTGGCGCGGATGGTGGATGTCCGGCGGGGCGACCCGGCCGCCCCCGCGCAGAGCCACGGCACCGACGGATGGCGCCCCAGAGCACGGGCGCGGACCCGGTGCGGCCCTCCCCTCAGGTGACCGGACGCATACCGCCCCGGGCCGTGGCCTTGCGACCGCGGCACCGTCCAACGCACCACGCCGCCACCCCGGCGAACGGGAAACCGGTCGGACCGGCCCCGGCGCCCGCAGGCGTGCCGTCACCGCGGGGCGATCCGTCGGCGCAGGCCTCCCGGAGCCCGGCGCACGTCGCGTCCGCCGCGTGCGGACTTCCAGTGGAGTCACGGAAGTTCTCCGGAAAACCTGCGGCGACAAAGTACCGACGCACCAACCCGTGAGACAGCCGTGGTGACTGGGACTCCGGGGACCGCGGTGCCCTCTGTGCGCCGAAAGACCCGGGCACGAAAAAGACAGGGCCCCTCCCCTTTCGGGAAAGGACCCTGTCCTGCTGCTCCCGCGATTGGACTCGAACCAATAACCTGCCGGTTAACAGCCGGCTGCTCTGCCGATTGAGCTACGCGGGATCGCACCCGTCCCCGAACCCCGGGGGCTCGGTGACGTCCCCTAGCCTAGCGCGTTCCGAAGGGTGCTCGCGACGTGTTTTCGCACCTGCGCACCGGCTCCGGCCACCCGTGCGGCCGCGAAAGGCCGAGGGCCCGCCGGACTCTTCCGACGGGCCCTCAGAGCGCTCCCGCGATTGGACTCGAACCAATAACCTGCCGGTTAACAGCCGGCTGCTCTGCCGATTGAGCTACGCGGGATCGCGTGTCCCCCACGGCCGGGCCGTGGTGACACGTCAAGCCTAGCGTCCCCGCGGAGTGCTCGTGACCGGTGTCGGCATGTGTGGCGGGGTCGCGACGGGGTAACGTCGAGCACGGATCACGCCGATCGTCTCCAAAGGGTGAAGAGGTAGACCATGCGTTACCGGATCACGTTCGCCGCCGGACTCGCCATCGGTTACGTCCTGGGAGCACGGGCGGGCAGGGCCCGCTACGAGCAGCTCGCGCGCACCGCGCGCAAGGTGGCCGACAGCCCGGTCGTCCAGGAGGTCGCCGGTCTCGTCGGCGCCCAGGTCAGCAACGCGGGCCGCACCGTCTACGACAAGGCCGTGGACAAGATGCCGGTCACGTCCGTGCGCGACTTCCTCTCGCGGCCCACCGACGAGGAGGTCGAACTCGTCGAGTGGGAGAACCACAGGTCCAACGGCACCCAGCCTCCGGACGAGAACGGCTCCTCCGGCAACGGCGGGAAACGCTAGTGGCCCTGTTCTCCAGGGGCGTGCCCGCCGCGCTGCGCGCCCGGCTGGAGCGGGGCGAGCGCGTGCTGGCCCACGCGCCCGTCGCCTCTCCGGCCGGGGAGGCGGTGCCCCTCCTGGCCGCCACCGACCGGGCCCTGCACCTGCCCGACGGGCGCGCGGTGCCCTGGCAGGACATCGACCGGGCGGGTTGGAGCCCCGACGCCTTCACCTTCCTGGAGGAGGGCGCGGGCGAGCACACGGTGCGGCTGCGCTCGGGCCCCGGCGCCGACGGCGTGGACTACCGCCGCCTGGCCGAGACCGTCTCCGAGCGGGTCACCGCGACCATCCTGGTCAACCGCTTCGTGCCCTTCCCCGATCCGGACTCCTCCACGGGCTTTCGCCTGGTGGCTCGTCGGGCGCCCGGCGGCGCCGAGGTGGCCTGGCGCATCCACCTGGGTGAGGGCGTGGACCAGCGGGATCCGCGTCTGGCCGACGCCGTCTCCCGCTCCCTGGACGCCCTCCACGACCAGATGGGCGTGTGAGCCGCGCCCGGGGGCCCTCGCCGTCCGGCCGGTGCCGGGCGGCGGGCGGGCCCGGCGCGTCCGGCACCGGGTGACCGGGACCGGTCAGCAGACGTCGTAGACGTAGTCCCCGTGGTCGGGACCGACCAGGTTCAGGTCGCGCAGGATCATCCGGGAGGGCGCGCCCGGGGCGGCGCAGGCCTCCTCGAAGGTCATCCCCGCCTCCTCCAGCGCGTGGGGGTACTCCACCGCCAGGACGTTGTCGCCGTAGACGCCGGTGTAGGCCCCGCACTCGTTCCACACCGCGCACTCCTCGGTCACGGCGAAGTCGAAGCCGACCTCGTCCCTGCCGCGCTCGGTGTCCTCGGCGGCGTTCTTCTGGCCCGCGGCCATGCCGTGCCCGTGGGTGATCTCGACCAGTTCGGCGGCCAGCGCGAGGTTGTCGTCGATCGTGAGCAGGCCCTGGGAGCGCAGGTTGGAGTCGAGGTTGTCGAACTCGACCGCGTCGAAGCCCTTGTCCGCGCAGTCGGCGACGGTCTCGCCGAGGACGGCGGCGATGTCGGAGCGCTTGTCCTCGGTGGAGGTGTCCAGGAGGCGCTCGTCGCTCCACTCATCGTCGATGACGGGCTCGCCCGAGGCGTCGCGCAGGATCAGGTCCGGGTGCTCCTCCAGCCACCACTCCAGGTCGCCGGGCTGGGTCTGGAAGCCGTTGACGTAGCAGACCGAGTACGTCCCCTCCGCCGGTTCGGAGGTGGAGTCGCGCACCACCGTACCCGCGCCGGAGGGCGGGGCGTAGGAGGCACCGAGCTGGTAGTCCAACGTGCCCTCGGGGAAGCCCTCGAAGGCGGCGGTGTCGGCGGCGTCCGCTGTGGAGGAGGTGGACGAGGCGAGTTCGCCCCCGCCCTGGCTCGCGCAGCCCGCGGCCAGGAGCGCAGTCAGGCCGACGGCCGCGGCGGCGCGGAGTCCGGTGGGTGTGGACATGGAGGAACCCCGTTCTGCGGCGGTGGGGTGTTCCGCCGCCTGGTGGTCGGCGGTCCCGCCGCGCGGGCGGGACGACGCCTACGGTAGGTGCTCGCGCCCGGCGCGGGGTCCGGTCCGCGGGACCCGGGGTCACGGGCGGGGCCCGTGCCGGAACGCACGGTCACCCTAGCCACGGACGCGGTCCGGCGGAAGGCTCGGCCTCCGGGCCGCCGACCGGACGCTTTCCCCGGAGAGCTCGGAACTGCGGGAACCCGCCGGGGGTGTCGGCAGGGTCACATGCCTCTCAGGACACGACAGGAGTCACACACGGCCGGGGCGCCCGGCCGACTCCCGCGCGTCGCGTTCGGCCAGCCCCCGCGCCAGCACCTCGGCCAGGTGCAGCGCCCGACGGCCCGCACCCTGCTCGATCTGGGTGCGGCAGCTGTAGCCGTCGGCCAGCACCAGCGTGTCCGGGGAGGCGCCGCGCACACGGGGCAGCAGCTCGCGTTCGCCGATGGCCGCGGACACCTCGTAGTGGCCCTCGGTGAACCCGAAGTCGCCCGCCAGCCCGCAGCAGCCCGAGTCCAGCACCTCGCCGTCGATCCCCGCCCGGGCGATCAGCTCGCGGTCGTCGTCGAAGCCGATCACCGCGTGCTGGTGGCAGTGGACCTGCGCCAGGGCCGAGGCCGCGATCCGCGGCGGGCGCCAGTCGGGCGCGTACTCGTTGAGGAAGCCCGCGAGGGTGTGCACGGCCGCTGCCACCCGCTCGCTCCGCTCCCCCGGGAGCAGCTCGACGAGGTCGTGGCGGAGCGCGGCGGTGCAGCTGGGCTCAAGGCCCACCACGGGCAGCCCCTCCTCCACCAGCGGCTCCAGCGCGCGCACCGCGCGGCGCATCACCGCGCGGGCGGTGTCCAGTTGCCCGGTGGACACCCACGTCAGGCCGCAGCACACCTGCCCCCGGGGCAGCACCACGGTGAACCCGGCGTCCTCCAGTACGCGCACGGCGGCCGCGGGCACGTTCGGGTTGAGGTGGTTGCCGAAGGTGTCCGGCCACAGCACCACCCGGGGTCCGCCGACGAGGGCCCGTCCGCGCGCGGCGCGGCGCCGGAACGCGCGGGTGAAGGTGGTGCGGGCGAACGACGGCAGGTCGCGCTGGGCGGCCACTCCAGCGACCCTCTTGGCCAGGCGCGACACCCCGGGCAGCCTGGCGGCGCGGTTGGCCTCGGCCGGGGCGATCGAGGCCAGGCGCGCCCAGAGCGGCAGCCAGCCCATGGAGTAGTGGGCGGCCGGGCGGATCCTGCCCCGGTAGTGCTGGTGCAGGAACTCGGCCTTGTAGGAGGCCATGTCCACGTTGACCGGGCAGTCGCTCAGGCAGCCCTTGCAGGACAGGCACAGGTCCAGGCTCTCGCGCACCTCCTCCGAGCGCCAGCCGTCGGTGATGACGTCACCGCTGGCCATCTCGAACAGCAGGTGGGCGCGGCCGCGGGTGGAGTGCCTCTCCTCCTGGGTGACCTGGTAGCTGGGGCACATGACGCCCGGTCCCTCCTGACGGCGGCACTTGCCCACCCCGGAACAGCGGCGCAGCGCCTTGGCGAGGTCGCCCCCGTCCTCGCGGTAGGCCAGTTCGGCCCGCGAGAGCAGCGGCAGCACCGGGCCGGAGCCGGTGGGTCCGGGGACGGCGGCCACCCGGACGTCGGAGTCCAGCGGCAGGGGGTCGACGATGACGCCGGGGTTCATGAGGCCCGCGGGGTCCCATATCCGCTTGAACTCGCCGAAGGCGCGGATGAGGGAGGCCGGGTACATGCGGGCCAGCAGCTCCGAGCGCGCCTGGCCGTCGCCGTGTTCGCCCGACAGGGAGCCGCCGTGCCGGACCACGGTGTCGGCGGCCTCCTCCATGAACTCCCGGTACTCGCGCCGTCCCCGCTCGGTGGTGAGCTCGAAGTCGATGCGCACGTGCAGGCAGCCGTCGCCGAAGTGGCCGTAGACCACGCCGAAGCGGCCGTGGCGCTCCATGAGCGCCTCGAAGTCGCGCAGGTAGGCGCCCAGGTTCTCGGGCGGCACCGCGGCGTCCTCCCAGCCCGACCAGGCCTCGGCCCCCGAGGGCGTTCGCTGGGTGAGCCCGGCGCCCTCCTCCCGGATGCGCCAGAGCGCCTTCTGGTGGGCGGGCTCGGAGACGACGAGGGCGTCGCGGGGGCGGGAGGCGCCCGACAGGGCGGCGAGCATGCCCTCCGCGGCGTCGGCGGCGCCCTGGGGGTCCTTCCCGGCGACCTCCACAAGGAGCCAGGCACCGCCCTCGGGCAGCGGTACGCGCGAGCCGGAGCCGAACCGGTCCAGGGAGGCGACCATGCGGTGGTTGATGCCCTCGACGGTGAGCGGGCTGTGGCCGAGCAGGTCGGGGACGGCGTCGGCGGCCGCGGGGGCGTCGGGGTAGCCGAGGACGGCCAGGGCGCGGGCTGGCGGCGACTCGACCAGGCGTACGGTGGCGCCGAGGACGAACACGCAGGTGCCCTCTGTGCCCACGAGGGCGGCGGCGACGTCGCGGCCCTTCTCCGGCAGCAGGCGGTCCAGGGAGTAGCCGGACACGCGGCGGCGGAAGTCGGGCATCGCGGTGCGCAGCTCGGCCCGGTGGGCGTCCACGAGGCGGGCGAGGGCGGCGTGGATCCGCCCCTCGCGTCCGGGGCGCGCGGCCAGGGCGCGGTGCTCCTGCTCTCCGCTGGAGCCGACGGTGAGCCGGGTCCCGTCGCTGAGCAGCACGTCGAGGGAGACGATGTTGTCGGCGGTGGTGCCCCAGGCGACCGAGTGGGAACCGCAGGCGTTGTTGCCGACCATGCCGCCCACGGTGCAGCGGCTGTGGGTGGAGGGGTCGGGGGCGAAGGTGAGCCCGTGCTCGGCGGCGGCGCGGCGCAGGTCGTCGAGGATGACGCCGGGCTGCACGGTGGCGGTACGCGCGACGGGGTCGATGTGCTCGATGGCGCGCAGGTGGCGGGAGGTGTCGATGACGACGCCGGTGCCGATGGCGTTGCCCGCGATGGAGGTGCCGCCGCCCCGGGGCACGATCGCCGCACCGTGCTCGGCGCAGGTGCGGACCGCCGCCACGCAGTCCTCGACGGTCTCGGGGACCACCACGGCCAGAGGGACCCGGCGGTAGTTGGAGGCGTCGGAGGTGTAGAGGGCGCGGGTGCCCGCGTCGAAGGCGACCGTGCCCCGGACGCGGCTCTCCAGGTCGCGGCGCAGGGCGGCGACGTCGGTTCGGGCTGTGGTACTGCTGTGCGGGTCGGCCATGGTGCCAGCGTGGCGGCTGCGGCCGCGGCGCCGCAAGCGTGCCGCGCTGCCCGTCCGCACCGCCCCGCCGTCCGGAACCGGTGGCGCGGGGCCCGGCCCCGCCCGCTCCTGGGAGCCGGTGCCCGCGCGGTACGCCCCGGGGGTCAGCCCCCGAGGGACTCGTCCATGGCCCGCGCCAGCTCGCCGCGGGGGTCCATGTCCAGGTTCCACACCATGAGGCCGCCCAGCCCCTGTTCGAGCACGTACTCGCCCTTGAGGCGGATCACCTCGGGGTTGTCGTAGGCCCACCACTCGTCGCCGTCCAGGACCCAGTGGGCGCCCGCCTCCTCGTCCAGGGCGTGGGGGCCCTCGATCTCCTGGAGTTCGGAGAAGGCCATGGTCGGGCCGTCGTAGCGGTCCTCCGCGGGCCCCGCGACCGGCTGCCCCGGCCCGGGCTCGGAGGGGTCCTCCAGCCGCCAGCCGCGGCCGAAGGCCGGAACGCCCACCACGAGCCGTTCCGGCGGCGCGCCCAGGTCCACGTAGCGCTGGACGGCGCGGTCCACGCTGTCGGCGTCGGCGTCGGAGGCGTACAGGTTGGAGTGGTAGGCGGTCCGCTCGCTCCACGGACCGGCGAAGTCGTAGCCCTGCACGGTGGCGAAGTCCAGGTACTCGAAGACCCGAGCGTCGTAGTCCTCGCTGGCCGCGGCTCCGCCGGGCAGCGACGCGGACAGGACGTACTCCTCGCCGGTCTCCCGGGACAGCTCGTCCATCTGGCGGCGGAACTCGGCCGCCAGGAGGGTGAAGTTGGCCGCGTCGTCGGGGTGCTCCACGTTGTCCGGGTGGCCCGCTCCCCCGGGCCACTCCCAGTCCAGGTCGATGCCGTCGAAGATCCCGGCGGCCGCACCGCCGCCGCCCTGCGGCTCGCCCCCGGACACCGGCAGATCGCCGCGCAGCCACAGGTCCAGGCAGGAGGCCACGAAGGCCTCCCGGGACTCGGGGGTGCGGGCCGCGGTGGAGAAGTGCGTGGACCAGTTCCAGCCGCCCAGGGACAGGCTGGCCCGCAGACCGGGGTGCCCCTCCTGGAGCTGGCGCAACTGATTGAGGCTGCCCGCGAGATCCTGTTCGTACTCGTCGGCCCGCCCGCTGACGCTCTCGTCGGCGTCGTAGCGCCGCTGGTACAGCTCCCAGGGCTGGTCGTGGGTTCCCGGGATGTAGCACAGGCCCTCGGGGCTGATGTCGCCGAACGCCCACATCAGGCGGGTCAGGTGCTCGGGGGCCCCGCTGTCCTCGAGCTCCTTGACGGTGTAGCCGCGGTTGGCCACGTTCCAGTCGGCGAAGTACCCGATGCGCTCGGGGTTCCTTCCGGTCGCGGCCACGAAGACCCCCGTGATCAGCACTGCGGCGGCCACGACCGCGCCCAGGACGAGTAGGGGCCGGCGCCGCGGGGGCGACGCGCCGTCCGGCTGGGCTGGCGTGGTTCTCACACCTACGACGGTAGACGCCGGGCACGCCCGACGCGGCGCAACGACACCGGTTCGGCCACATCAGGCCGTCCGTCCGCCGGACGGGAACCCCGGGGGCGACCCACGCGTTGGTGATGACCGCGGACCGTCCGGACGCGGTCGGGCTCTGATGAGCTCCCCGTGCCGCCGCTCAGCCGGTGCGCACTCAGTCGGCGCGGATGAAGTCGCGCAGACTCCCGGCCCGCGAGGGGTGTCGGAGCTTGGCCAGGGTCTTGGCCTCGATCTGGCGGATGCGCTCGCGGGTCACCCCGAACTCGCGCCCCACCTCCTCCAGCGTGTGCGGGTTGCCGTCGGCCATCCCGAAGCGCAGCCGGATGATGCGCCGCTCGCGGTCGGACAGGCCGCCGAGGATGGCTCCCAGCCGCTCCTGGAGCACGGTGAAGGCCGCCGCCTCGACGGGGGCGACCGCGTCGGAGTCCTCGATGAAGTCGCCGAAGTCGGACTCCTCCTCGCCGATGGGCGACTGGAGCGAGACGGGCTCCCGGGCGATGCGCTGGATCTCCACGACGCGCTGGCCGACGAACCCGGCGGCCGAGGAGATCTCCTCGACGCTGGGTTCACGGCCGAGCTGCTGGTGCAGCCGGTGCTGGACCCGGACGACCTTGTTGATCGTCTCGACCATGTGCACGGGGATGCGGATCGTGCGCGCCTGGTCGGCGATCGCCCGCGTGATGGCCTGGCGTATCCACCACGTCGCGTAGGTGGAGAACTTGAAACCCTTGCCGTAGTCGAACTTCTCCACGGCGCGGATCAGGCCGAGGTTGCCCTCCTGGACGAGGTCGAGCAGGAGCAGGCCCCGGCCCATGTACCTCTTGGCGATGGACACCACCAAGCGCAGGTTGGCCTCGATCAGGCGCCTCTTGGCCCGCAGCCCCTCCTCGACCAGGCAGGCCAGCTCCTCGGCGGTTCGCACGCCCTCCGCGGGCGCGCAGTGCTGCGCGTAGAGGCCGACCTCGATCGCCTTGGCCAGTTCGACCTCCTGTTCGGCGCTCAACAGCGGTACACGGCCGATCTCGCGCAGGTAGAGGCGGACCAGGTCCGACCCGGAGCGCCGACCGCCGTCGACGACGGGTCCGGGGTCCTCCGAACCGGTTCCGTCGGGGCCGGAGACCTCCACGCCGATCCGGGCGAGGTGTACGACCGCCTGGTCCAGGTAGTCCGGGGGCGCGTCCAGCCGGTCCAGGGCCGAGGCCACCTCTTCACGGCTGATGGGCCCCGTGTCGGGGAGCAGCCGGACCACCTGTCGAATGGACGGCGTTTCGTTGGTCACAACTGTTGGAGCCACCCGCCCATTGTGCCCTTTCGGGCGCCCGGGAAGGGAGAACTACTATTGTCACCCCGGTGCTACATACCGCCCCGTCACATCTCCTGGAGAGCGCGTTTTTGCTGTTGGAGCGCCATGAGTTCGGCCAGCAGGCGCTGTTGCTCCTCCACCTGCGGAGTTCCCTCCAGGCGGGACAGTTCCGATCTCAGGTTTGACTCGCGCCGGTTGATGGAATGAGTCTTGATTGTGCCCAGTATTTGCCGGGCGTAATGCTCGTCGAGTTCTCCGTAGAACTCCAACTGTTCCACCACTAAACGGGTGAGGAAATCACGCTGTGCGTCGTTGGGGGCGGCCTCGCGCAGGCCGTTCACCCACGCGGCGGGGTCGTACGCGGCGGCCACCCCGCCCGCGGCGGTGATGAGCCCCAGCACCGCGCGGTGCTGGGGGACGGTGAAGTCCTCCTCGGTGAACGCGTCGAAGCCCACGGCCAGCGAGGGGAACTGCAGGGCGATCTTGAGCGCCTGGCGCTCGCGCTGCACGGAGGGGTCGCCCGGGTTGTAGGGCGCCTCCCGCGCGTCCGGGGTGGGCACGGGCCGCGCGGGGGCCGTCCGCGGCCCGGGGCCGCGGCCCCGGGCGCCGCGCATGTGCTGGTTGACCCGGCGCAGCACGAAGGCCTCGTCCAGGATGCCGATCCAGCGGTCCAGGTTCCTGCCGTAGTCTCGGCGCACGCCCTCGTCACGGATGCTGGCGACCACCGGGGCGGCGGCGTCCAGGGCGGCCATCCGGCCCTCGGGGGTGGACAGGTCGTAGCTCTCCATGACGTTGCGGATCATGAACTCGTACAGCGGGGCGGCGTCCTTGACGAGGTCGACCACGGCCTGCGGTCCGTGCTGGAGTCGCAGGTCGCAGGGGTCGAGCCCGTCGGGCTGCACGGCCACGAAGGTCTCGGAGGCGAACCCGTGCTCCTCGGCGAAGGCGCGCACGGCCGCCTTCTGGCCCGCCTTGTCTCCGTCGAAGGTGAACACGACCCTGCCGCTCTGGTTGGTGCGGCCCAGCAGCATACGGCGCAGGATCTTGACGTGGTCCTCGCCGAAGGAGGTGCCGCAGGTGGCCACGGCGGTGTCCTCCCCGGCGAGGTGGCAGGCCATGACGTCGGTGTAGCCCTCGACGATGACCGCCTTGCCCTCCCGGGCGATGTTGCGCTTGGCCAGGTCGAGCCCGTACAGCAGGCGCCCCTTGTGGAAGACGGGGCTCTCGGGGGAGTTGAGGTACTTGGGCCCGTCCTCCTCGGGGTCGAGCTTGCGGGCGCCGAACCCGACCACCTCGCCGGTGACCTCGCGGATGGGCCACAGCAGCCGGTTGCGGAAGCGGTCGTAGGCGCCGCGACGCCCCTGGCTGGCCAGGCCGCCCTCCACCAGCTCGGCGTCGGTGAAGCCCTTGCGGCGCAGGTGTGCGGTGAGGTTCTCCCACCCGGCGGGGGCGTAGCCGAGGCCGAAGTGCTCGGCGTGCGAGCGGTTGAACCCGCGCTCGTCCAGGAAGCGCCGGGCGGTGACCGCGCCCGGGGAGAGGAGCTGTTCGGCGTAGAACTCGGCGGCGGCGCGGTGGGCGTCGAGCATGCGCTGGCGCTTGCCCGTGTCGTGCCTGGCGGCGCTGCGCCCGCCCTCCTCGTAGCGCAGGGTGATGCCCGCTTGGCGGGCGAGCGTCTCGACGGCCTCGGTGAAGCTGAGGCTGTCGATCCTCTGGAGGAAGGAGATGGTGTCCCCGCCCTCCCCGCAGCCGAAGCAGTAGAACAGGTTCTTGGAGGGGGTGACGTTGAAGGAGGGGGACTTCTCGTCGTGGAAGGGGCACAGGCCCTTGAGCGACCCGCCCCCGGCGTTGCGGAGCTGGAGGTACTCGCCGATCACGTCGGCGATGGGCGCGCGCTCGCGTACGAGGGCGATGTCTTCGTCTCTGATCCGGCCTGCCACGGTCTCCAGGGTAGTTCTCCCCGCCGACGCCCGGACCGCCGTCCGCGGTCCGTTCCCCTGTCCCGGTCGGCCCGGCACCCGTACGCCGTTCGCACGCCGCCCGTCTTACGGAGATTCACGACGCGGGTGAGCCGTGCCCCCGATTCCTCCTCGGTCTGGTGGCCGGGGCATCCTCAGGGAGGAACCGGCGGACCGGGGCGCGGGGCTGGAGGGCGGCCGGGTGTCCGACGCCCGCGAGCAGGAGCTGGAGGAGGTCTCACGGGAGGTCCGGGGCTACCGGTGAAGCCCCGGACCCCCGGGCCCGGGCCTCTTCAGGAGGAGGCCCGGGCCCGGTCCGCCGTGGGCGGCGGCCCCTGGGCCCCGTCACCGCCCCGGCCCGCCCCGGAGGAGGGCGGGGGGACGGAGACGGTGACGGGGCCGGCGCTGACGCGGCGCTTGTTGTAGATGTCGAAGGCGACCGCCAGGAGCAGCACCAGCCCCTTGATGAGCTGCTGCCAGTCCACGCCCAGGCCGATCAGGGACATGCCGTTGTTGAGCACGCCCATGACCAGGGCGCCGATGACGGCTCCGACGACGGTGCCCACGCCCCCGGAGGCGGAGGCGCCGCCGATGAAGGCCGCGGCGATGGCGTCGAGCTCGAACATGGTCCCGGCGCCGGTCGTGGCGGCGTTGAGCCGGGCGGTGAAGACGAGCCCGGCCAGCGCCGAGAGCACGCCCATGTTGACGAACACCCAGAACGTGGTGCGCTGGGTGCGGATACCCGACAGCGCGGCGGCCTGCTCGCTGCCGCCGACGGCGTAGACCCTCCTGCCCATGGTCGTGGAGCGCATGACGAACGAGTACCCGGCGATGAGCGCGACGAGCAGCACGCCCACGACGGGCAGCCCGTTGTAGTCGGCGAGCACGTAGGTGAACGCCAGGATGGCCGCGACGATCACGGCCGAGGAGGCGGCGGTGACCGGCGCGGGCTGGACCGGGAGCCCGTACCCGATCGAGCGGGACCGCGAACGCCACTGGATCCACACCAGGGCGGCGGCACCCGCCGCGCCCAGCAGCAGGGTGGGCGGGTGGAGGCCGTCACCGGCCTGCCAGGGCAGGAACCCGCTGGCGATGTTGCGCAGGGAGGGCGGCAGCGGCGCCACGGACTCCCCGCCGAGGACGGCCAGAGTCGCGCCGCGGAAGACGAGCATCCCGGCGAGGGTGACGATGAACGCCGGGACCCGCACGTAGGCCACCCAGAAGCCCTGCCAGGCGCCGATGAGCGCGCCGAGCAGCAGGGCAACGGGCACGACCGCGGCCGTGGGCAGCCCCCAGGAGGTGAGCATGATGGCCGACACCGCGCCGGTGAAGGCGACCACGGAGCCGACCGAGAGGTCGATGTGTCCGGTGACGATGACCAGCATCATCCCGATCGCCAGGATCAGGATGTAGGAGTTCTGCATGATCAGGTTGGTGACGTTGAGCGGGGTGAGGAGCAGGCCCCCGGTGAGGATCTGAAACAGCACGATGATGGCCACCAGGGCGGCGGCCATGCCGTACTGGCGGGAGTTGCCGCGGGTCAGCGCGCCGCCGAGCCGGGAGAGTCGGGAGGTTGCGGTGGGCTCTTTCACGGGTGTCCCCCGGTTCGCGTCATCAGTCTCATGAGGGTTTCCTGGTCGGCCCCCTCACCGGGGACCTCTCCGGTGATGCGTCCCTCGCACATCGTGTAGATCCGGTCGCACATGCCGAGGATCTCTGGGAGTTCGGAGGAGATCAGCAGCACGCAGGCGCCATCCGCGGCGAGGCGGCGGATGATGAGGTAGATCTCGTACTTGGCGCCGACGTCGATGCCCCGGGTGGGCTCGTCGAGGATCAGCAGTTCGGGCCGGGTGAACATCCACTTGCCCAGGACGACCTTCTGCTGGTTGCCGCCGCTGAGGGTGCGCACGGTCTGGGTGGTGCCCCGACTCCTGACCCGCATGTCCTGGCTCATCCTGGCGGCCTCCACCGCCTCCAGGCCGGGATCGAGGACGCCGCGCGCGGACACGCGGTCCAGGGCCGCCAGCGTGGTGTTGTGGCGGATGTCGTCGTCCAGGATCAGGCCGAGGGTCTTGCGGTCCTCGGGCACGTAGGCGAGGCCGCCGCGGACGGCGTCGGCGACGCTGGCGGTCGCGAGTTCGGCGCCGTCCTTGAGCAGGGTGCCCCGGACGCGGCGCCCGTAGGAGCGGCCGAACAGGTTCATCGCGAACTCGGTGCGCCCGGCGCCCATGAGGCCGGCCATGCCCACGACCTCCCCGGCGCGCAGGGTCAGGCCGACCCCGTCCACCACGCGCCGCCCGGCCTGGGTGGGGTGGTCCACCGTCCAGTCGCGGACCTCGAAGCGCGCCCGGCCGACCCCGCCGGTGCGCGGCGGGTGGCGCTGGTCCAGCGCGCGGCCGACCATCCCGCGGATGATGCGGTCCTCGTCGATCGAGGGGTTGCCGTCCGCGTCGCGCTCCACGGCGAGGGTCTCGATGGCGCGTCCGTCGCGCAGGATGGTGACCTCGTCGCACACCCGCACCACCTCACCGAGCTTGTGCGAGATGAGGATGCACGTGACGCCCTGGTCGCGCAGGTCCAGGAGGAGTTCGAGCAGCCGGGTGCTCTCCGCCTCGTTCAGCGCGGAGGTGGGCTCGTCCAGGATGAGCAGCCGCACCCGTTTGGCCAGCGCCTTGGCGATCTCCACGAGCTGTCGGGCGCCCACGCTCAGCGCCGAGACGGGCGTGGCCGGGTTCTCGTCCAGCCCGACCCGGCGCAGGAGTTCGCGGGCCCGGGCGTGGGTGGCGCCCCAGTCCAGGACGCCGTAGCGGGCCTGCTCGTGGCCGAGGAAGACGTTCTCGCTGATGGACAACTGCGGGATGAGGGCGAGTTCCTGGTGGATGATGGCGATGCCCGCGCGCTCGCTGTCGGCCACGCCGGAGAAGGCGCAGGGCTGCCCGTCCATGAGGATCTCGCCGCTGTGGGAGCCCGTGGGGTGGACCCCGCTGAGCACCTTCATCAGCGTCGACTTGCCCGCGCCGTTCTCCCCCATCAGGGCGTGGACGCGGCCGTGGCCGACGGTCAGCGACACCCCGTCCAGGGCCCGCACCCCGGGGAAGTCCTTGCGGATGTCGCGCATCGTCAGGAGCGGCCCGCCGGGTGCGGGCCGCCTCTCCTCCGCCGTCACTGGAGTTCGGCCTCCTCGTAGTAGCCGCTCTCCACCAGGACCTCGTGGTAGTTGTCGGCGTCCACCGAGACGGGGTCGAGCAGGTAGGAGGGGACGACCTTGACGCCGTTGTCGTAGCTCTCGGTGTCGTTGACGGGGACCTCCTCGCCCCGGACCAGGGCCTCGACCATGTCCACGGTCTGGGTGGCCAGGCTCCGGATGTCCTTGAAGACGGTCTGGGTCTGCTCCCCGGCGATGATGGACCGGACCGAGGCGGCCTCTGCGTCCTGTCCGGTGACGACGGGCAGGGGCCGGGCCTCGGTGCCGTAGCCGACGGCGCGCAGGGACTCGATCACGCCGAGGCTCATGCCGTCGTAGGGCGACAGGACCGCGTGCACCTCCTCGTCGGAGTAGTGGGCGCTGAGCAGGTTGTCCATGCGGTCCTGGGCGATGGCGCCGGACCACTCCTGTGTGGCGATCTGCTCCATGGAGGTCTGGCCGCTGCGGACGACGAGGCGGCCGTCGTCGATGTGGGGCTGGAGCACCGACATCGCCCCGTCGAGGAAGTAGGAGGAGTTGTTGTCGTTGGGCGAGCCGCCGAACAGCTCGATGTTGAAGGGCCCCTCCTCGTTCTCCAGGTCGAGGGCCCGCACGATGTACTCGCCCTGGAGGACGCCCACCTGGAAGTTGTCGAAGGTGGCGTAGTAGTCGACGTGCTCGCTGCCGAGGATGAGGCGGTCGTAGGCGATGACGGGGATGTCGCTGGAGGCGGCCATGTCCAGCACGTCGCCGAGGGCCTCTCCGTCGATGGAGGCGACGACGAGGACGTCGGCGCCCCGGGTGATCATGTTCTCGATCTGGGAGACCTGGTCCTCCACGACGTCCTCGCCGTACTGGAGGTCGGTGCCGAAGCCGCGGGCCTCGAACTCGGCGACCATGTTCTCGCCGTCGTTGATCCAGCGCTCAGAGGACTGGGTGGGCATGGCGATGCCGACGACGCCGGCCTCGCCCTCGGGCCGCGCGGCGTCGCCGACGCCACCGCAGGCGGTGAGCAGGAGTGCGCCGCACAGCGCGGCTGCCAGGAGGGGTGTGCGTCGGGGGTGGGGGGT